>JBOHRZ010000191.1:0-6029 GCA_050732975.1 Gemmatimonadales bacterium | reverse complement strand
GGATGGCATACGATACCACATTCCACGGTGTCGAGCCATACTTCAGCGTGACTTTTTCAGCAGCCTGTTTGGTTGGCACACGGCGACGAGTCGCCACCGCCTGGTTACCGAAACATCACAATTCCCTGAGGACTGCCTGCTCAAGACCCACACCCCTAGTGACCTGATCCGGGACCGGGCCTGATGCGCGCTCGGCGCCGCTGGTTCCTGGTCCTGTTCGTTGCGATGGCGGGAGCGATTGTTCTGGTGAGGGGCCTCCGATGGCGAGCCCAGCTTGTGGGGCTCAAACTCCTTGGAGAGATCCCTGACCTGAGCTGGATGGAAATGGCCCGGCTGTCCCGCCCGGGAAGCCCGGTCTACCTCGAACCGATGGTGCGAAACCACAACCCGCATCTTACGATCCTTGTCGCCGACCTGTCCCGTTCGGCCTTGGCAGTTGGGCAGGCGCGCTACCAGCAACACTGTGCCGCCTGCCATGGAGAGTCAGGCGAAGGTGCGATGGCACCCGCCCTTGCCGGCCGGTCGCTCTCCCATGGTAACAGCGACTGGGCTCTTTATCGCGCTATCGCCCGCGGGATACCGGGAACGGGCATGCCCAAGGCAGACCTGAGCGAGGGAGACCGCTGGAAGGTCGTTGCCTACGTCAAAGCACTCCGGGCGGGGACCGCCAAGGGGAAGGCTCCAACCGATCGTCACCTGAATCGCTTCACCGAGGTCGGTCCGGCGAGGCTGGTCGCAGCTGGGGAAAACCCGGCGGACTGGCTGACCTACTCAGGCAGATACGACGGCTGGCGCTACAGCGCGCTTCGCCAGATCGATACTGCCAACATCGGCCGGCTTCGAGTGCTCTGGATGTATCAGATGCCGGGCTCGGATCCGAAAGTCGAAACCACGCCACTCGTGGTGAACGGCCTCATGTTCCTGACGACCCCATCGGATGGAATCCGGGCGCTCGACGCTGAGACTGGAAGCCTGCTCTGGTCCTACGACCGCGCGCTGCCGGACGGTCTCAAGGCTTGCTGCGGATCCGTCAACCGTGGCCTCGCGGTACTCGGGAGCACGCTCTACCTCGCGACGCTGGATGCCCACCTGGTGGCTCTCGATGCCAGAACCGGAACCGTTCGCTGGGATATCAAGGCAGCCGACCCTGACTCGGGATACTCCTTCACGTCGGCGCCATTGGCGGTGGCAGATCTGATCGTGATCGGCAGCGCCGGGGGCGAGTATCCGACTCGGGGATTCATCGATGCCTACGATGCTGCAACCGGAGCCCGGCGCTGGCGGTTTTACACCACGCCCGGATCGGGCGCTCCGGGGAACGAGACCTGGGAAGGGAGTTCCTGGCAAACGGGTGGGGCCCCGCCTTGGCTGACTGGTTCCTACGATGCTCGCGCGGGTCTCTTGTACTGGGGCGTCGGCAACCCGAACCCGGACTTCAATGGCGACGATCGCAGCGGCGACAACCTCCATTCCAATAGCGTCGTGGCGCTCGAGGCCGCAACCGGGAAGCTCCGGTGGCATTTCCAGTTTACGCCGCATGACGAGCACGACTGGGACGCCGCCCAGATCCCCGTGCTCCTCGACCCGGCGACAGGCAGCCCGCAACACCTGCTGCTCTGGGCCAACCGGAACGGGTTCTGCTACGTGCTCGATCGCAGCACCGGCCGTTTCCTGCGAGCCACCGGTTTCGCGCGACAGAACTGGGCCAAGGGAATCGACTCGCTGGGTCGGCCGATCATCCGAACAGACGCGAGGCCCAGCCGCGCGGGAACCCTGACCTATCCGTCCCATGAGGGCGCGACCAACTGGTGGTCACCCAGCTACAGCCCCCAGACCGGGTTGTTCTATGTGCCGACACTGGAGCGGGGAGAGCTGTTTTTCCGGGGCGAAACGAAGGCGAGGCCGGGTCAGTTGCGATTGGGGGGCGGCCATCTCATCGAACCCGCGGCAGCGACAGGGATTCTGGTGCGGGCGCTGCACCCTGCGGATGGCAGCTTGGCGTGGGAGAATCGGCTGGCGGACGCCTCGGAGCCGTACCCGGCGGTAGGTGGACTGCTTTCGACCGGCGGAGGAGTTCTTTTCGGCGGCGGAGGACAGAATGTGGTCGGGCTCGATGATCGAACCGGGCAACTGCTCTGGCGCTTTCGCGCCGGCGGCGACATCTGGGCTGCGCCGATCAGCTATCTCGCGGGAGGAAGGCAGCAGGTTACGGTCGCCGCGGGCCGGGCTATCCTCACGTTCGGGATCGAGTAGCCTCTCGCAGTGTTTGCACCCATACGTGAGCGCCCGCCCGGCGTGGGAGGCGTCCTTCCCGACGTTCCTTAGCCTGCTGACCCTGGTGCGAACATTTCCTGCAAGACCGTCAGCGCGCGGAGCAGCGTCGGCGCGCTCAACCGGCCCGCTTTCGCTGCGAAGCGCGCACGATCGACTGTCCGCAACTGGTCGAGCACGACGAAGCCGGACTTGCCCGCGAACCGGCACGGGATGCGAAAGGGATACGGATGCGATCCGGTGGTCAGCGGGGCAACGATGAAGGTCGCCAGGCTGCCGTTGAGTTCATCCGGAGAGACGACCACACATGGGCGGGTCTTTCGGATCTCGCGACCCACCGTGGGATCGAGCGAAACGAGAAAAACATCCCCCTGCCGGACGGCCGGCTGGATTACCACGTCCATTCATTGCGATCAAAGTCGGTGGCCACCACGGCATCGAGAAGACCGGTCTTGGTGGCGGCCAGGGCTGCGGCCGCATCCGCCCATCCGGCCCGGATCGAGCGCACCGGCCGGATAACGACGGTGTTGCCCTGTACCTCGAGCTCGACGTCGTCGTCGAGTCCCGCCTCCTCGATGAACGGCTTGGGCAGCCGGATGCCGCGCGAATTCCCGATGCGAACGAGTCTGGTCTTCACGGGGAGCTCCAACGTGACCGTGTATCTACAATGTAGTTACCATCGGACGGCACGCAAGAACGACACGCCGGCCCCTCAGACCCGCAGCGACGCCCCGCCCACAATCCCCTCCGGCAACGGCACTCGCTTGAGCACATGGCTCTGCACGCGGAGGTAGTCGTTCGCGGCGCGCTGACAATGCGCCCGCAGGAATCGCGACACGCCGGCCGAATTGAGGTACTCGCAAAGGTCATCGATCTCGGACGAATCGTTCGGCACGAGATAGTAGAGCGAATGCCGCGGGACGATGGCACCCTCGCCGTCGACGACGAACACCGGCGTCGACGCGATGTCCTTGCAGAGGATCTTGGGGCGCCGGATATCCTCCATCGGCGGCGTCTCATGAAAGGCGTACCACGGCTTCCGCGCGACACAGGTGCGCCCGATCAGGCGCCGCCGTCTCGCAGGATTGCGCAGGTAGGCGCCCAGCGCGCCGAGCCGGGATTCCGGCAGAAGCTGACCGTTGCTGTCGTACGGGATCAGCATCTGCCGGCGACTCTGGAACGCCGACCCCGGCGTCAGCTCGCGGCCCGATAGCGTGGGATACGCGAATTCCCGCGGTTCGGGCGTGATCAGCTCGTCAGGGACGACGAAGACACCGTCGGCGCCGGTGGCTACGCCGCAGGAGATCCGCGCGAACAGGTCTGCAATCGTGCCGTTGGCAGATGCGTCCGCATGCCCGCTCGCAGCCGGCATCCATGAGCCGCCGCTCGGGTCGAGATGAACGGACCGACGCTTCCCTTCGCGCGAAAGGATCCGCACTGGCTCATCGATTCGCCGCGCGCCGACCGTCGTCACCGCGGGATACGTGACCAGCCCGGGGAACGTCTCCTCGGCCACGAATTCGATCTCTTCCAGCCCGGCCTGCGCGAGGCGGCGCCGCAGCGGTGCTGCCGTCTGCACGTAAAGGAACTTCTCCGGCGTGACCAGGACGATCCTGCCATCCGGCGCGAGCATATTGAGCGCCTGCTCAAAGAAGAGGAGATAGAGATCGAACCGCCCCGAGGCGCAGGCAAATCGCGCCCGGTATCGCGCCCGCTCGACCGTGGTCAGGTCGGTGATCGGGACATAGGGCGGATTCCCGATGATGTAGTCGAACCGGGCCCATGGGTCAGCCAGAAAATCGCGTTGAATAACGGTGACACCCTCGACGTGCCCGACATTCGCCCGTGCCTCGGCGACGCGCGCCGGATCGGAATCGATGGCGGTGATTCGCGGCAACGGCGCGTCTGTGCGGCGACACCAGCGAATGATCCCTTCGACGAACGCCCCTGCCCCGCAGCCGGGATCGAGCAGGCTCGATCCAGCGACCGGGGGACGCCGGTGGAACAGCTTCTCGACCATTCGGTCCACGAGGGGAGCGGGAGTGGGGACGAAGCCTTTCACGACGGACGCGGCTGAAAGCGGTGGGGCTCGGAGGTCATACCGGCAATATACCGAAGCGGCGCGGGCCGCGGGGATCCGGATTACGCGAGCGGCCGGGCTCGCCTAGCCGTCGTTGGGCCGTGGTTCGCGATCGCGAGGCGATCAGAAATCATAGCGGATCGCTGCAAGAAGGTATCAGGCGCCATCACCGGCGCCCACTCGGGCTTCGCAGGCTTCCGAGAACAGCCGCCGAATCTCTTGCTTCTCCTTGGACACGATCTCACGCTTCAGCACGACACGGCTACCCGCCAGCAGCCGGGCGTCAAGATTCCGCGGAATCCCACCACCCCCCCGCATCGATTCCACCAGCCCCGCGACTTCGGCATCTGGAACGTCGAATGCGGCCCGCCTGGCGACTGCGGCCAGTGTCGTGCTGATCGACGCGGATGGTCTCGGGGCCACTGCTCGATCAGGCATCAATGCCGTCCCGACGCGCGGCTTGCAACTAAGGAACGACGCAACGTCTGTCGCTTGCCATTCGTGGCACGTATCTGCCTCCTGTAGCAGGAAGAGCGACTGGCTTCCGCGGCTTGGCTTGATTCCGATCAGGTGCACCCGAACCCCGAATTCTTGCGCCTGTTGCACCCCAACACGAATGTCTTCATCGCCTGACAACAGAACGGCGTCCGACATCGCCCGATTTCGGGCCAGATTGATCATGTCGGTGACGATCAACGAATCAACGCCCTTCTGCTCGCCGACGCTATTCACAAAGCCCAGCCGCACCTTGACGCCGTGAAGATGAGCTAACGCTATATGTTGCGAGGTTGGACCGGTTGACGTTCCGTCGTACCAGTAAAGCCTCAGCAGCGGAACACCAGACACCCGCCGCGCGAATTCCTCGAATGCGGCGATTGCCTTTTCAGGCTCTAATGCGACTTCTCCGCGCTGAAGCTTTTTCCCATGCAGGAGCACCGAACCTTGGGCGAACAAGTAGCCAGCGTCGACAAATACAGCAACGCGATCCATTCTAGTCCCTCTCGATCTAGGTGAAGAGAAAAGGGTCCCCGAAGGGACCCTGTAGTACGCCGCCCCATTAATTCGCGCAGAGCGCGTAGTCGAGGTGGCGTGGAACAAGTTTCGCCTCAACAAGGAACGAAGTCAACCCCCGAGGCCGACGTATGTATCAGGATGAACCCGGCCCCCGCGGGGTTACGCGGACTGGATCGCCGCCCGTGCGGTGCGGTGCTGGCAGTCGGGGCCCTCCCGTTCACCGGCCCACCCCCCATTTCCGCACCAACCGCCTGCTCACTTCAATCTCATCCCCCACCGGTGCCGTGCGAAACGCCGCCGCCGTATCGCTGGACCACCGCCGCTCCCACTCGCACGACGCCGCCGCATACGGCTTCCGATCGAACGGCGTGCCCGAATCAAACGCACCATTCAACGCGTCAAAGAATTTCCGCCACCGCGGCAGGAAGTACCCGCTGAACATCCCCGACCACTCCTTGAACGCGTACAGGTTGAGATCGTCGTTCTCACCCTCGGTACACTTCGTGCCCCACAACGTGATCAGGTTCCGCGCGTTCCATTCATACAAGTTGCGCTCGGCGTCGGTCGTCCCCCAACGCCGCGCGTCGGCGATCCATTTGCCGAGCAGAAACTCGGGCCGAGTCGCCGTCAATTCGTCCAGGTCGCGCAGCAGATCCTCCACCCT
>JBOHRZ010000190.1:0-6133 GCA_050732975.1 Gemmatimonadales bacterium | reverse complement strand
ACATGGAGCGCCCGATCCCGATGGACCGGCTGCTGGTCGGCGATGTCGGATACGGCAAGACCGAAGTGGCGGTCCGGGCGGCGTTCAAGGCGGTGCAGGGAGGCAAGCAGGTCGCGGTGCTGGTGCCGACCACGATCCTGGCCGAACAGCACTTCCGGACCTTTTCCGATCGCCTCGCGGACTATCCGGTATCGGTGGAGATCCTGTCGCGTTTCCGCAGCGCGAAGGAGCAGCAGGCTACGATCGAGAAGCTCGCCGCCGGCCAGCTCGACATCGTGATCGGCACGCATCGCGTCCTCTCGAAGGACATCGTGTTCAAGGATCTTGGCCTGTTGATCGTCGACGAGGAACACCGCTTCGGAGTGCGGCACAAGGAGCGGCTCAAGCAGCTCCGGCTCGCGGTCGATGTGCTCACGCTGACGGCGACGCCGATTCCGCGCACCCTGCACATGTCCCTCGCCGGGTTGCGCGACATGACGGTGATCGAGACACCGCCGCGTGACCGGTCGCCGATTCTCACCTTCGTCGAACCATGGGACGACGGACTGCTGGAGGAAGCGATGTCGCGCGAACTCGACCGCGGCGGCCAGGTCTTCTTCGTGCACAACCGGATCGAGACGATCGACGCGATCGTGTCGCGGGCAGGCTCCCTGGCGCCGCGGGCGCGGGTGGCGCTCGGGCACGGCCAGATGCCCGGCGATGAACTCGAAGCGGTCATGCACCGTTTCGTCGCTGGTGACGTGGATGTACTGGTGTCGACGGTGATTGTCGAGTCAGGGCTGGATGTGCCCAACGCAAATACGATGATCGTGCACGACGCCCATCGCTTCGGCCTGGCGCAGCTTTACCAGTTGCGGGGACGCGTCGGGCGGTCGCATCGGAGGGCATACTGCTATCTCATTGTCCCCGACACGATCGATCCGGCGGCCGAGGAACGGCTCAAGGTGCTGGAGCATCATACCGACTTGGGGGCGGGATACCGGATCGCGTTGCGCGACCTCGAGCTGCGGGGCGCCGGCAACCTGCTCGGCTCCGAACAGTCGGGGCATGCGCAGGCGGTGGGATTCGACCTCTATCTCCGCTGGCTGGAGGAAACGGTCAAGGCGCTGAGAGGTCGCGAAACGGGGGAGCTGCCTCAGCCGCCGGACGTGGTCTTCGACGCGCCCGCCCATCTCCCGGAGGCCTACGTGCCCGACGATGCCACCAAGCTCGATCTCTACCGCCGACTGGCGCGCGCGTCGGCACCGGGCGACATTGATGAGCTTCGCTCGGAATTGCGCGAACGGTTCGGACCCCCGCCGGCGGAGGCGGAGGCCCTGCTGGACATGGGCCGTCTCCGCACGATGGGCGCTCAGCTCGGCCTCCAGCACGTGCTGGTCCGGGGCGACGAAGCGCGACTGACATTCCGCCACGGAGCGGCGCCCCGGATGGCGGGACTGACGCGGGCGCTCGACGATGTTCAACTCGCCGCCGAGGTGCGGCGTACCATGCCGCTGTCGTTGCGGCTGCTTCGACTGGGCGGCGAGGCCCTGGTGCCATCGCTCGTTCGCGCGTTGCGGCAGGTCGCCGCCTGAGGGCGGGACCCTTTCACATTGGCTTGAGGATTCGAATGCGTCGTACTTCGATGGTGGTGTCGCTGGGGTTGGCCGTGGTGGTGAGCGGTTGCGGAATCTTTGCCGCGCACTCGGACGTGATCGAGAGCGCGGCGGGGCAGAAGTTCACCTCGCAGCGGCTTGCCGATCTGCTGCTCAGTGTCAAGGCGCCGATCCCGTTCGACATCAAGACCGGCGAGCTGCTTACCAACATGTGGACCGACATGACGTTGTTCGCGCAGGCAGTCGCCGAGAACAAACTCAAGATCGATTCGGCGTCGGTTGCCGAAGCGATGTGGCCGGTGATCCAGAACGTCATCTACTCGCGCTGGATGGACACCGTCATCAACCGCAAGGCGAAGATCACCGACGCGGCGATCGACAGCGCCTACAACGCCGACCAGATGCGGGCAGTGCAGCACATCCTGGTCCAGGCCGATTCCGGCGCTCCGGCCGACGTCAAGGCCGCCGCCCTGAAGAAGATCCAGGGCTATCTGGCGCAGATCAAGGCCGGCGAATCGTTCTCCAAGCTGGCATACGAAAAGAGCGAGGACCCCGGGTCGCGTCCGGACAGCGGCTACTACGGCCCCAAGCAGAGGGGCACCTACGTTGCTCCCTTCGAGAAGGCCCTCTATTCGTTGAAGCCGGGTGAGATGTCGGGTATCGTCACCACCAGCTACGGCTACCACATCATCCGCCGCCCCACCGAGAAGGAATCGGCCCGCTTCTGGCGCGACACCCTGAGTGCTTCACTGTCGGAGCAGATCCAGAACGCCTACTTCGCGGAGATGGTCACCAAGAACCATATCAAGGTCGATGGTGGCGCCTCGGCGCGGATCCGTACCGCCATCGACAACCTCGACGGCCATCGGAACGATCACGCCACCCTGGCGACCTACGACGGCGGCACCTTCAGCACCGCCGACTTCGTGCGTTGGCTCGGCGCCTACACCGCCGACGTCGCGCAGGGCGCACCGCGGCTGGCACAGATCAAGGCGACGCCCGACAGCGATCTCGTCAAGGTGCTGCAGGCAATGACGGCGCAGTCGCTGATGCTCAAGGAAGCCAGCCAGAACGGCGTCAAACTCTCGCCCGACGAGTGGAAGGCGATGGAGACCGGATTCGCGGCAACGGTGGATTCGATGAAGGTGATGCTGGGGCTCACTCCCCAGGCGCTCGATCCCAAGGCCAGCGCCGCCGACCGCTCCAGGGCCGCGGCGGAGAAGGTCGACCAGTTCTTCAACGACATGATGTCCGAGAAGACCCAATGGCACGCGCTGCCGGGGATCCTGTCGGTGTCGCTCCGCGCTCAGTACAAGCCCGGGTTCAGCGCGGTGGCCCTGCAGCACGGTATCGACATCGCCCAGCGGCAGCATGCGGCGGACAGTGTCAAGGCGGCGGCCAACGGTGCCGCCGGCGTGCAGAACCTGCCGACGCCGCCGGGCGGCCTGCAGCCGGGCGGACCGCCGCCGGTTGGCGGCGACACCGCCAAGGGCGCGGCACCGATCAAGAAGCCATGACCGGTTGGCGCGTCGCACCCCGGCTCGCGGTCCTGCTCCTGGCAGCGACGGCGGGCCGCGTCGCGGCGCAGGCACCGGATTCCTCCACCGTCGACCGCATCGTGGCGGTGGTGGGGACCAAGGCGATTCTCGGCAGCCAGGTGCTCGAGGAGATCTACGCGCGCCAGGCCAACGGCGAGGACCGGATCCCTGATCAGACCAAGGACTCGGCGGCGTTCCGCACCACCTTCCGGCGTTACGTCGACACCCTGGTCAATTTCGAACTGATGTACAACCAGGCCGCGGCGGATACCTCGATCAAGGTGACCGACCAGCAGGTGTCCGACGCCGTGGATGCGCTGGTCCAGGAGGCGCGGCGCCGGTTCACCACCCAGGCGGAATTCCTCGCCCAGGTGCACCAGGTCGGCTACTCCAGCGTCGAGGACTGGCGCACCGCGTTGCGCGAAAAGCAGCGGCGCACGCTGATGGTTCGCAAGTACGAGCAGCAACTGGCCGACGACAACAAGATCAAGCCCATTACGCCGACCGAGAAGGAGATGCGGGCGTTCTACGACGCCAATATCGGCATGCTTCCGCCGGCGCCGGCGTCGGTGTCGCTGCGGCAGATTGTGGTCGCGCCGAAGCCCGATTCGGCCGCGAAGGCCAGGTCGCGCGAGCTGGCCGACTCCCTGGTCGGACTGCTCCGCAAGGGCGCCGACTTCGCCACCCTCGCCAGGCGCTTCTCGATGGACGAGCAAAGCAGGAACGACGGCGGCAACCTGCCGTGGTACCGTCACGGCGAGACAGTGCACGAGTTCGAGGACGCCCTCTTCTCGCTCAAGGTCGGCCAGATCTCCGATCCGGTCGAGAGTCCCTACGGATTCCACGTCATCCAGGTGATGCGGGTCGCGCCGGGCGAAGTGCAGGCCCGCCACATCCTGATCATCCCCGATGTCGATTCGACGGCCCAGCGCGCGGCGCACGACACCGCGCTGGCCGTTGCGGCGGCGCTGGCCAACGGCGCCTCCTTCGACTCGCTGCAGCATCGCTACAACGATCCCGCCGAGGGCGAGGAATTCCCGGACGTGCCGGTTGATTCGGTGGCCCACACGCCGTATGGCCCCGTCATCGCGAACCTCGACAGCGGCCAGGTGTCGCAGCCGTTCGCGCTGCCGACCCTCAACCAGCCGGTGCGAACCAAATGGGCGGTGGTCCAGGTGACTCGCCGCCGGCCCGAGGGGCGCCGGCCGTTCGCCGACCTTCGCGAGCAGATCCGCACCCTTCTCAGCGGCATGCTGGGACAGGAGGATTACCTCAACCAGCTGCGCCAGCGCACCTACGTCGACATCCGGGAGCCGTGACCCCGCGGATCCGCCTCGCCGTCACTCTGGGCGATCCGCGCGGCATCGGGCCGGAAGTCGCCGCCGCGGCGCTCGCCTCCGACGTCGACGCCGAAATCACCGTGCTCGGTGCCCGCGAGCAACTGCACGATGTGCCGGCGCAACATGTCATCCCCACTGGCAGTTGGCACCCGGGTGAATCCCACGGTCTCGGCACCGCGGCGCAGGCCGGGTTGATCGCCGGTCGCGCCATCGAGCAGGCCGCCCGCCTCGCTCTCGATGGCGGCATCGACGCCATCGTCACCGCACCGATCGAAAAGCACGCGCTGCACCTGGCGGGATTCCACTTTCCCGGACACACCGAATGGCTGGCGCACCTGGCCGGTGGTTGCGACGTGGCGATGATGCTTGCCAGTGAGCGGCTTCGCGTGGTCCTGGTCACCACCCACGTGGCGCTGCGCGACGTCCCGCTGATCCTCACCACCGATAAAGTGGTGCGCACCGGCGAAGTGACCCGCACCGGGTTGCGCGACTGGTTTGGCATCCCGGAGCCGCGCCTGGCGGTCTGCGCGCTCAATCCCCACGCCGGTGAACAGGGCCTCTTCGGCGACGAGGAGGCGCGGGTGCTGGCCCCCGCGGCCGAGCGACTCGGCGCCGCCGGACCGTTCCCGGCCGACACCGTCTTCGTGCGCGCGATGCGCGGCGAGTTCGACGCCGTGCTTGCCCCGTACCACGACGTCGGAATGACGGCGATCAAGGTCGCGTCGTTCGGCGCGGCGGTGAATGTCACGCTGGGCCTTCCCTTTGTGCGTACTTCGCCCGATCATGGAACCGCGCTGGACATCGCCGGGCAGGGCCGCGCCGATCCCTCCAGCATGCGGGCGGCGGTCCACCTCGCCATCGACCTCGCTCGACGGAGCCGATCCCGATGACACTGCGCGTATCGGTGCTGATCCCGGTCTATAACGAAGTCCGGACCCTCGAACGTCTCGTCGAGCAGGTGCGCGGCGTGCCGATGGACATGGAGATCGTCTGCGTCGACGACTGCTCCCGCGACGGCAGCGAGGCGGTTCTCCAGCGTCTGCTGCATGATGGGCGAATCGACCAGATGCTGCGCCATCCGGTCAACCGGGGCAAGGGCGCCGCGATCCGCACCGCGATCGTCGCCGCCACCGGCGACGTCATCGTGGTGCAGGATGCCGACCTCGAGTACGACCCGATGGAGATTCCGTCGCTCCTCGCGCCGATCGGGGCGGGGAAGGCCGACGCGGTCTTCGGTTCGCGGTTCCTGGGCGGACCCCACCGGGTACTCTACTTCTGGCACTCGGTGGGCAATTCGCTCCTGACCCTCATGTCGAACATGCTCACCGACCTGAACCTCACCGACATGGAGACCTGCTACAAGGTCGTCCGCGCGCCGCTGATGAAGAAGCTGGTGCTCACCGCCGACCGCTTCGGCTTCGAACCCGAAATCGTGGCGCGGCTCGCGCAGGCCCACGCGAGGATCTGGGAGCTGCCGATCTCCTACTCGGGCCGCACCTACGAGGAAGGGAAGAAAATCGGCTGGAAGGACGGCCTCGCCGCGTTCTGGCACATCGCGAGATTCAACCTCTTCCCTCCCGGCAATGTCGCCGTCCGGCGGAAGAATCGCGACCAGTTCGCCGCCGGGCCGTTCGGAAGGCGTGAGAAGTGAGAAGTGAGA
>JBOHRZ010000189.1:0-6202 GCA_050732975.1 Gemmatimonadales bacterium | reverse complement strand
ACAAGACCTGTCGGCCGTTTCGGTGGACCTACCAGTCGCCGAAGCACCGCATCCGTACTAGCGCCGCTTGAGAGACAGTCCACTAGTACGCCTCGGCGAAGCGGGCCGACGAATCGCGGAAGAGACGCAGTCCGGACCACGCCACCAGCAGGCACCACGCCGCGCTGTAGGCCAGCCACCATGGATGCCACGTCACTCTGCCATTGATGAACTCCGGCTGCGCCAGATTATGTCCGGCGGTAACGGCAAGCCGCAGTCCCTCGAGAATCGGCGACAGCGGGTTGAGCATCACGATCGGGCCGAATCGACCCAGTTGGCTCTGTTCCAGCAGCACCGGGGTGAAGAAGATCCCGAAGGTCAGCAGCACCTGGACGATGTATTTCACGTCGCGGAAGAAGATATTGGCGCAGGAAAAGAGAAACGCCAGTCCGGTGGTCATGACCAGCAGCATGAGCAACAGCACGGGAAGCCAGAACATCGACCACGCCACAGTGACGTGAATGCCAATCGGCAGGAACGCGCTGGCGATCGCCAGCACCACCAGTACGCCGAAGCCGACCATCGAATCGACCGCCTGCGCGAGCACTGCGCCGAGGGGGAGCACCTCGCGCGGAAACCAGATCTTGGTGACCAATTGGATGTTGGCGAGCAGCGACATGGTGGCGAAGTTCATCGCCCCCGCAAAGAAAGCCCAGGCCCACGACTTGAGGGCGATCCCGGCAAGCGACGGCCCGGCAGCGCCGGCGCTGACCATGGCCCCCCGGATGACCAGACCTGCCGCGATGGTGAGCGCCGGCATGAAGATCGCCCAGGCGAACCCCATGACCGCCTGACGATAGCGGAGGCGGACGTCGCGGCGCACCAGCTGGTCGAGCAGCTCGCGTGAGGTCCAGATGTCGCCGAGGATGGTCGGCAGCCCGTCGCGGACGGCCGGTCCGGGCGGCGTTGCTTCGGCGGAGGCTTCGATCGTCGTGGCGCTCATCTCTCCTCGTAGTGGTGGCACCCGGCGTGGTACGGCAGAGGAATGGACAGCAAAGCCGGTGCCACGCAGGAAGATATCCCGTTGGGGCGCCGTAGCTTGGCCTTTGACACTCGTTGTTGGGGATCCTGGCGGCGATTATCGTGGGGTCGCATGAAAATACTCTGCGTCAGTTGGCACTACCCCCCCTCGAATGAGGTCGGTGGCAAGGTCGTCTACCGCCTGCTCCGCGCGCTGCATGCCCGCGGCCATGAGGTCGTCGTGGTGACGGTGCCGGCGTCCGCTGCGGTCGGGCTCGACTCCGACTACGGCAACGACATGCCGGACGCCAGGATCGTCCGGATTGCGCCGTGGCCCGATCCGTTCGCTGCCCTCGGTCGCCTGGAACGATGGATCCTGAAGGCCGGCCGATCAGAGGTTCTGCCCGCCGGAGGCGCGACGTCGAGCGGCGATCCGCCCGGCCGTCTGGCGATGCTACGACGCTTCCCGGACCGCGCCAGGCTGTGGATCCCGCCGGCACGGCGCGCCGTGCGCCGCCTGGTCCGCACCGAACGCCCCGGTTTGATGCTGTCGAGTTCGCCCTTCTTCTCGGCGCACCTGGCGGCGTTCGGCGTGCATCGCACCCATCCCGGCCTGCCGTGGTGGGCGTGGTCGCGCGATCCCGCGACCGGCAATCCCTTCAACGCCAGCAAAGGCCGCGTCGCCGAGCGCCGTCTCGCGCGGTTGGAAGCGATGGTCGTGCGCACCGTCGCCAGGAACATCGTGACGACCGACGAACTCGCTGACGAGTACCAGCGTCGTTATCAGCGCCGGCCACTCATGCTGCGTTCCGGATTTGATCCCCTCGATCTGCCGCCGCGGGCCGATCCGCCGGCGGCCGGACCAATGGTGATCACTCATGCCGGCACCCTCTACGGTCGCCGCACGCCGGTGCCGTTGTTCGAAGCCATTGCCGGATTGCTGCGGGATGGCCGGATCGGCCCCGACGATCTGCGGGTCCGGCTGATCGGCAATGCCACGGACCTTGCCGGCGAATCTCCGCAGCGCGCGATCGCGCGTCTCGGTCTCGGCCCGATCGCGTCGGTCGAAGCGCCCATTTCGCAGCACGGTGCGTTCGCAGCGTTGCTCGCCAGTCACGTGGGGCTGGTGCTGGCGGAAGGCCAGCCCTTGCAGATTCCGGCAAAAACCTTCGAGTGCGTCGGACTTGGGCGACCGGTCCTGGCGATTGCCGACGGTGCGACTGCGGCGCTGGTCGAACGGCATCATCTGGGGGTGGTCGCAACCACGGCGACGATTTCCGACGTGCTGCTGTGGTTAATCGCCGCGTTCCGCCAGGATCGGCTGCTGGCCCTGAGCGATCTGGTCGTTCGCGGCGCCGCTGACTTTGCTGTGGATCGTCAGGCCGAACTGTTCGAGCGCGCGGTTGCCGAGGGGGAGGTGGATGACGAGATAGCCGCTACGGCGTGACGATCCTGCTCACTTCACGACTTCGAAGTCGCTGACATGCACCTGCTTCAGCAGATTGTCGTAGTCATCCTTCCACCGCTTGTCGATCGTGCCCGAGACATAGAAGTCGCCACCGTTGTCCGCGACGATCATGCCGTATTTCTTGAGCGCACGCAGGATCACCTGGTCCGGCTCCGGGTACTTCGAGATGTCGAAGCTCGCCTTGAGCCGCACGCGCGTCCCCATCGGGGCGTATTGCTTGCCGGACAGCGATGACGCCATGTGCGACGCCGGCGGCACATAGCTGTCGCGTGTGTGCCGCACGCTGAACCGCAGCGCATGGTCGATCTCGTGCCGTCCGTAAACTTCGTCGTACCGCACCAGCCCCGGAAAGATCGGCAGGCCCGCGGCGTCGGCCGAAGTCCACCCCTTGGGGCGCACCGTACCCCGCGTCAGGTCGAAGATCGCCCCCGCGCCAGCGTGCCACGCGCCCGCGTGACCTTTGAGACCGAAAATCTCGAACAGCTTCCAGCCCGGCCAGGTGATCACCAGCAGATGAGCATCGCCGCTGCCCGGCCCGCAGGGCGTGCTGGCGTCCTCGATGGCCGGACACGCCGGTATCGGATACAGACCCTTATCACTCTCGCGAGCGTAGCTGAAGGTCACCGCGGTCGCCGGCGTCGTGTCCGGGATCACCTCGTACGGGAAACCCCAGGTCGGTCCCCAGTCCGGATGCAGCGGAACGTTCCACCCGATGGTACCCAGGATGTCGCTCGAATTGGGGTCGACCCGGGCCGTATCGACCGGCACGTTCCAGGCATTGTCGGCCGGAAAGATCCTCTTGCCGTGCAGATCGGCGTTGACGCCCAGATCAGGGATGCCGGTATCTGGATGATGGGGCGTGGGCGCCTGGTGGCCCCGCGACTGGCCGGCGGCTGCCTGCACGCTGAAGGCGGTGGCCAAGGCAATGATCAACAAACGACGAAACATTGGCGCCGCGTCAGACATGCTCGGACAATAGGGCGGCACCGCGGTTTGCGCTACTGCGTCACGACGCCGTTCATTGTCACCACTTCGAAGTCGCCGACGTGGACCTGCTTGAGCAGGTTGTCCCAGGTGTCGTTCCAGCGCGGGTCGATGGTTCCGGAGACATAGAAGTTGCCGCCATTGTCCGCCACCATCATGCCGTACTTCTTGAGCGCCCGGAGAATCACCTGCATCGGTGCAGGGTATCCCGAGATGTCGAAGCTGGCCTTGAGCCGTACCCGCATTCCCATGGGGGCGTACTGCGCGCCGGTCAGCGAACTCGCGACGTGACTCGCCGGCGGCACATAAGCGCGCCGGGTGTGCACCACAGTGAACCGCAGCGCGTGAGTGATCTCGCCTCGCCCATACACTTCGTCGTACCGCACCAGCCCCGGGAAGATCGGCAACCCGGCGGCGTCGGCCGAGGTCCATCCCGTCGGGCGCTGGGTGCCGTTAGTCAGGTCGAAGATCGCCCCCGACCCGCCGGCCCATCCTCCGGCGCCGTTCGAATGCAGCGAGAAAATCTCGTACAACTTCCATTCGTTCTGGGTGATCACCAGCAGATGCGAATCGCCATCTCCCGGTCCGCATGCCACGCTGGCGCCTTCGATTGCTGGGCACGCAGGTATCGGATACGGCCCGGGGTCGCTCTCACTGGCGTAGGTGAAGCTGACTGGGACGCGGGGCGTGTTGTCGGGAATTACCGCATACGGAAATCCCCAGGTCGGCCCCCAATCGGGATGCAGGCTGGTGCTCAGGCCGATGGTGCTCAGAATGAGATTGGAGTTGGGATCCACCTGCGCGGTGTCGACGGGCTGATTCCACGGATCGCTGGCGGGCAGAACCGACTTGCCATGGAGATCGGCCAGCACGCCGAGATCGGGCGTCGGTCCTCCTGTCGGTGGAGTCACGATCACCGAGTCAATTACCTGCGAAGGACTGCCGCGCGCGCCTGCCGCGGTGACCGTGATGGTATCGACATAGGTCCCCGCCGCGAGCGCTGTTGTGTTGCGCGACCAGGCCAAGGTGCCGCTGCCGGTACCGGAGGCGTTGGTCAGCGTGGTCCACGATTGCTGCTTCGTTGCCGACCAGTTGGCCGACGCCGCGTTGTCGCCGCTGAGGGTTACGGTGGCCGTCGCATCCGGCGCGGCCGTTGCCGCGGCAATCGTGACGCTGTGCGAAGCCGGGCTCAGCGCCAGCGAAAGTGGCACCGTGATCCGCAACGTGTCGATCACCCGGGCGGGCGACCCGGCTGCGCCGGGTGCCGTTACCGTGATGGTGTCGACATAGATGCCGGCGGCGAGGCCGGAGGAATTCCGCGACCACGCCATTGTGCCGCTGCCGGTGCCGCTCGCGGTGGTGAGGGTCGTCCAGGCCTTCCGCCTGGTGGCAGTCCATGTGGCAGCGGCGGCGTTGGTGCCGCTCAAGGCGACGGAGGCGGAACCTCCGGCCGCGCCACTGCCTTGCGCGGCGCTTGCGCTGAGCGACGGCGGGGTGACCGCCAGCCCCAAGGGCGCGGGCGATGCGGTGACGTGCACCGTGTCGAATACCTGCACCGGCGAGCCGGCCGCGCCGGATGCCGTGATCGTGATCGTGTCGACGTACGTCCCGACTGCCAGCGCCGCGGTGTTGCGGTGCCAGGTGAGCACGCCGTTGCCGGTGCCGACGGAAGTTGCCAGCGCATTCCACGATTTGCGGTTCGAGGCGCTCCACGCGGTGGCGCCGGCTCCGTCGCCGCTCAGTGTGATCGCCACGTTGTCGTCCGGGCCGTTGCTGCCGACTGTGGTCGAAGCGCTTCGCGACAGCGGCGTTATCGCAAGTGCCAGCGGCACCGGCGCCGCGGTGACCACCAGCGAATCAAGAATCGCGACCGGCGGCATGCTCTCGTCGGCTGCGGTGATGGTGATGGTGTCGACATAGGTGCCTGCGCCCAGTGACGTCGCGTCACGACTCCATGATACGGTGCCGCTGCCGGTTCCACTCGGCGTAAGCAGCGTCGTCCAGGCATGCCGCTTGGCGGCGCTCCACCGGACCTCGGCGGCGCCATCGCCGCTCAGCACGATCGCGGCGTCGTCGCCAGGGGCAGCGCTGCCCGGATGAGCATCGGCGTGGCGTGACAGCGGATTCACCGCGATGACGATCGGTGCGGGCGGCGGCGGTGGCGACGACGACAGCCCCGAATCCGACGGCGTCACGGTGCTGCATGCCGCTAGAATCAGAACGGCGACGAAAGGAGAACGCATCCGCAGATGCATCGCATCGAACTCCGACCTTGATCGCAGGTTGATGAAGACCTGCTGAGTATCGTCGATTCAGGTCGATGCTGAATGCCGCAGCGCGGCCCAGTGTTTCTTCCCCTTGCGGAGCAGCACGACGCCGCCGGCCAGGAGGTCGTCGTCGCGAAGTACCCGGCCGTCGGCGGCCACGTCGCCGTTGATCGAGAAGCCGCCCGCCGCGAGACCGCGACGCGCCTCGGCCTTCGAGGTGGCAAGTCCGGCGCGGACCAGCGCGTCGACGACCGGCATCCCGGAGAGCGCACCGGGATCGATCTCCGCGGTGGGGACTTCGCCCACCACTGTGGTGATCGTGGCGTCGTCAGCCGACTTCACGTCGCCGGTGCCGAAAAGGATCTCGGCTGCGCGGGTGGCGCGCACCACGGCGTCGCGACCGTGTACCCGTGCCGTGATGTCGTCGGCCAGGCGGCGTTGGGCCGCGCGGCGGCCGGGATCGCGCCCGTGCTCGACAATCAGC
>JBOHRZ010000188.1:0-6238 GCA_050732975.1 Gemmatimonadales bacterium | reverse complement strand
TGGCGGACCTGATGGTAGTCCGTGACTTCGACTTGGTCGGCATAACCTTCCTCCCACCGGAAACAGACCCGGTACTGGTCATTGATACGAATACTATGCTGCCCCATGCGGTCCCCGCGCAGCCGCTCGAGGCGGTTGCCGGGTGGCACTCGCAACTCCGCCAGGTCGCGGACCCGGTTGAGCTGCGTCAATTTGCGCCGGGCAACCGGCCAGAGCGCCGCGGGACAGGCCAACCGCGCGCGGCGGGTGCTGACACCATTGAAGAGATCCTCGGTAGCGCCGTCCGCGAACGAGCCTATCACGGTAAGTATTATAACGGTAGGTGTTACAGGCCGCCAGTCGCCGGCGGGCGTAGCCCCGGCGGTGCGGTGTCGCACTCCCGTTGTCATCCCGAGCGGAGCACCGGCGCAGCCGCTGCGAAGTCGAGGGATCTGCTTTTCTCGCCACAGCAAAAGCAGGTCCTTCGACTGCGCGACGGCTTCGCCGCCGCTTGCTCAGGATGACGACGAGTGGCGTCCTTCTCTCCTTCTCTCCTTGCTCCGCCCGCTTGCCATCCACAGCCGAGGAAGAGCACATTATGGCCATGGCCACCGCCCAGCGAATGTCGGTCGAGGAATTCCTGGCGCTGCCGGAAGACGGCAAGCGCCACGAACTGCTCGCCGGCGAGCACATCGTGAGCCCGACTCCGCGCGTGATCCACCAGCGGGCCGTGTTCGCTCTCTCCCGTCGGTTGTGGACGGTTGTCGAGCGACGTCCTGATGTCGAGCTGTTCGGCGTGCCAGGTGACCTCCGGCTCGGCCCGGCGGACGTCGTGGAACCCGATCTCTTCCTGGTGCCCAGCGGCCCGGGTCCGCGCCCGCAAGACTGGCGCGATGTCCCGACGCCGATCCTGGTGGCCGAAGTGCTCTCGCCGTCGACCGCCTCGTGGGATCGAGGCTACAAGCGCGGACTCTACCTCGAAGCCGGCGTCGAGGAGTACTGGATCGTCGACCTCGACGCGCGGGTCGTCGAGCGCTGGCGGCACGGCGACACCCGGCCGGAGATCTGCGATGCCGAACTCCGCTTCACCTTCGCCAACGGAGTGGCGGGCTCGATCGGCCTTCCGGAGTATTTCGCCGAGGTGTGGCGGTAGAGAAAAAAGGAGAGAAGGAGAGAAGGAGAGAAGGAGAAAAGGAGAGTCGAAGCCGCGCGGGGGCGCCGGCCAGAGGAGGCGCGGGTGTCTGAGCTGCGCGCTTCTTCGCTTGGCGAGATGACGGTCTCGACGGCGCGCGCGAGTTCCGCGCCGACGGTTGGACGGCACCACGCGCGGCCAGTTCCGCGATCTCTCCGCGCCGCGCTTCGGTCCCTTGAGAAGGACGGACGCCAGCTCCGCGTTCTCGAGACGCCCCACTGCGCTCGATTGTGTCTTCGGCCCGCCGAGCGTACCGTTAGCATGGCATCGAACCGCACCCGGAGACCCGATGCCGCTGACGCTCAAGCTCTCGCAGCAGTTCTACAACAAGTTGGGTGACGAGGTCGCCAATGAGTTGGTCGGCGTGCTGAACACGGCTGATGAGGCGTATCGCTCGGAACTCTACCGGGTGAACGAGCTCAACTTCGTCCGCTTCGACGCCCGGCTCGAGCAGCGGCTGGCGGAGTTCCGCGCCGAAGTCCTCGGTCGGATATCGGCGTTCGAGAGCAGGATCGAGCGGCGAATCGGAGATTTCGAGGCGAAGATCGAGCAGCGAATCACGGCGTTCGAGAGCAGGATCGAGCGGCGAATCGGAGACCTCGAGGCAAAAATCGAGGTGAAGATCGAGACCCGCCTCGCCCGAACCGAACGCCGCATGCTCCGCTGGATGTTCACCTTCTGGACCGGCCAGCTCCTGGCGCTTGCGGGCCTGCTCTTTCTGTTCCTGCGGCGCTGACTCCGCCAGACGCCCTTCCCTCGTTCTCTCCTTCTCTCCTTCTCTCCTTGTGCCCCGCTCGCGTAATCGCGGTAGGCTGTGCGTTGAACCGGACCGCCACCATTGCGGCCAGTGGGCATCTTCGGCGCCACGTCCGCTTGCCATCCACCGCCGAGGGGGAGCACATTATGGCTATGGCCACCGCACAGCGAATGTCGGTCGAGGAATTCCTGGCACTGCCGGAAGACGGCAAGCGCCACGAACTGCTCGCCGGCGAGCACATCGTGAGTGCCACGCCGCGATTGCTGCATCAGCGGGCGGTGTTCGAGCTCAGTCATCGGTTGCGGGCGATCGTTGCCGGCCGCCGTGACGTAGAGCTGTTCGGTGTGCCGGGCGACCTCCGGCTCGGCCCCGCCGATGTGGTGGAGCCGGATCTCTTCATGCTGCCGAGCGCGCCGGGGCCGCGCCCGCAGAGTTGGCGCGACGTTCCGACGCCAATCCTGGTGGCCGAAGTGCTCTCGCCGTCGACCGCCTCGTGGGATCGAGGCTACAAGCGGCGACTCTACCTCGAAGGCGGGGTGGAGGAATACTGGATCGTCGACCTCGACGCGCGGATCGTCGAACGCTGGCGGCATGGTGATGTCCGCCCAGAGATCTGCGATGCCGAACTCCGCTTCACCTTTGTCAATGGAGTTGCCGGCTCGATCGACCTTCCGGAGTATTTCGCGGAGGTGTGGCGGTAGAAGTGAGAAGCGAGAAGTGAGAAGTGAGAAGTGAGAAAGGGGAGAGTGGAAGCCGCGCGGGGGCGCCGGCCAGAGGAGGCGCGGGTGTCTGAGCAGCGCGCTGCTTCGCCTGGCGAAATGACCGCCTCGATGGCGCGCGCGAGTTCAGCGCCGACGGTTGGACGGCACCGCGCGCGGCCCGTTCCGCGATCGGTGCGCCCGCCCCGTTCGCGTAATCGCGGTGGGCCATGCGTTGATCGGGACCGCCGCCCACGCGGTCTGCAGACATCTTCGGCGCCATGTCCGCTTGCCATCCACCGCCGAGAGAGAGCACTTTATGGCCATGGCCACCGCCCAGCGAATGTCGGTCGAGGAATTCCTGGCACTGCCGGAAGACGGCAAGCGCCACGAACTCCTCGCCGGCCAGCACATCGTGAGCCCCACTCCGCGCTGGATCCATCAGCGGGCAGTGCAGGAGCTGTACGATCGACTCCGGGCGGTTGTCGTTGGCCGCCCCGATGTCGAGTTGCTCGGTCTCCCGGGCGATCTTCAACTGGGCCCGGCGGACGTTGTCGAACCGGACCTTTTCATGGTGCCGAGCCGACCGGGGCCGCGGCCGCAGAGTTGGCGCGACGCGCCGACGCCGATCCTGGTGGCCGAAGTGCTCTCGCCGTCGACCGCCTCGTGGGATCGAGGCTACAAGCGCGGGCTCTACCTCGAAGCCGGCGTCGAGCAATACTGGATCGTCGACCTGGACGCGCGGGTGGTCGAGCGCTGGCGGCACGGCGACACCCGGCCGGAAATCTGCGACGCCGAACTCCGCTTCGCGTTTGCCAACGGAGTGGCCGGCTCGATCGACCTGCCGGAGTATTTCGCCGAGGTGTGGCGGTAGAGAGAAAAGGAGAGAAGGAGAGAAGCAGGACGGGCGTCCTTCCCTCCTTCTCTCCTTCCCTCCTTCTCTCCTGCCTTTAAATCAGCGACGCGCCGCTCGCGGAACTCTGCGAACAGGCGCGGCTGGTATGCTCCGGGTTACCGGTGTTGGATCAGGTGTTGTGCTTGCGGCGGCGGCGGCGGATTGCCAGCGGAGCCAGACCGAGCAGGCCCATCCCGAAGAGGCCGATGGTGCCGGGCTCGGGGGCGAGTTCGGACTTGAAGGTCAGGTTGTCGATGAACAGCGATTGTTCGCCGGTCGTGACGCCAACCGTGCTCCACTGGAACGAAAAGCCGTTCGCCAGGTCATCGAACGTGTGTGATCCCTGGAGCGTGAAGTCGGTAGGGGTGATCGTCACAGCGCCGGACAACGACGAGTTCGTGTAATCGGCGATCCAGTTGCCGGCCGCGTCATAGAGCCGCACATCGATGTTGCCGGCGGCGTTCGTCGTCTTGCCGACCACGACGCTGTTGAATCCGGCGACATTGGATCCCAGCGGAGCGAAGGTGAAGTCGCCAACCGCTGCGTTGCCGGCATTATAGATCTGCGCGCCGTTGGCCTGGGCCGCTGGTTCCGGCGGCGAAGTATCGACGAAGCACAGCGAGGAGTGAGCCCCGCTGCACTGGCCATCGCTGATGCTCGACACCGAACCGAACCCCGTTTGAGTCTGGCTGGTGATATCCACGACGCCGGCGATCGAGCCGTACGTGCCCGGGATCGCGGTCCCGGCGGTCGACGGATCAAAGGTCAGCGTGTACTGCGCCCTCGCCGGCCCTGCGGCGGCGAGCGTCGCGGCCACGACCAGCGCCGCCGTGACCAGGGCGTTACGCGCCCGGGCAGGGGCAGCTTCGCGGATCCGGAGACGGGTGCAGTTCATCATGCCGGAGTCGTTGCAAGGGCCGTGCGCGTTCGCCAGCATTTTGGTCACAGCGGATAAGCTACCACGCCACATCAGTTTACGCTCTCCATCCTGGCCGCCTCTACCGGCGGCGCTGCGGCTGTTGGCGGGCATCATGTAGCATCCACCCAACACAATGCGCAAGTCGCTACCGGCGTTGACGTTGGATGGCTCCGCATCCGGACAGGTTCTCGGAGGCACATCAGATCAGATCGACACCAGCGGGTGCGCGGTGTCTTCCTGCGCACCGATCTCGGCGAGCTGCCGCGCGGCGCCGCGGGAAACAATCGCCAGCCACCCGCTCAGGACCGATGCCGTCACAAAGAGGAGACAACCGCGGACCACGGCAAACTTGAGCGCCGAGACGTTGTCGGCGTTCACCTGGCGGCGGATCTGGATCCCGTTGAGTCCGAAATCGATCGTCAGCCCGAAGCAGATCGCCGCGACGAGCAGGTCCACGACCGTCACGGCCAGGAGGACGCGGGAGTGTCGGAGCGATACCGCGGCGGCCGAGGCGAGGAGCAGTCCGAGAATGATCGGAGTGAGAAACGAGGAAAGGGTCCCCTCGGTCGAGTAGCGCCAGACGACGCTGCCGGGGTCGGCGGGCCAACTGCTGCTGATCACGCTGAGGATGGCGTGCGCGACGAGATAGGTCGCCACCGCATAGGCGGGCCTGCCGAACCAGGCTGCGAGATAGGAGCCTTCGGAATTCACGGCGGCGCTCCGGCGACGGTGTTGGCGATCGAATCCGCGGAAAGATATCGCAAGTGACGGCGAGAGTTGGTCTTGGGTGAAGCTGGCGCTGTAGCCGCCGAGCCACATTGTTGTCGTCACGCACTACCAGCAACTATTCAGGTAGGGCAGGATTCGCAACAACCATGATTAGTCATTACCGACGCAAGTCAATGTGGCACAGGGTGTTCCGATGCAGGATCGCCGTACGGGACTCCGTGGCATAGCCCCTGCTTCTCCCTGCGGCATCACCAACTGAACGTTTCCCGGACTCGGAGCAAGCGATGCATCGTCGTATCGTCGGTGGGTTGGTTCTGGCTGCGGCACTGGTCGCCGGGCGGACGCAGGTCGCGCAGGCACAGGCGCCGTTCCAGGAGCAGTTCAAGTTCACCAGCGCGGCGAGCAGTTTTGCGTTCGACAGCTACATGGGAGAATTCCTCACTAACAACAGTGGCCGCACCGGTGAGATCGTCGGCCCGCCGCCGGTTGCCTTCGAGGTCTGGTGTGTCGACCCGGCGCAGCTGGTGAACATCGGACAGGTTTCGACGGCCACGGTGACCTGGTTGAATTATGCCGATTTCTCCAACACGGACGAGTGGACGCAGCTCAACAATCACAGCAATAGCAGCAATCAGCAGCTCTACGCCGAGGCGGCCTATCTCGCCAACATCTTGAACGGCGGCAATAGTGCGACGTCTCACGACGAGAATCTTGAATACGCGATGTGGACCCTGCTGGGGTATGGCAACGTCAACCCCGAGGTCGGATGCGGCGCGAGCCATCTGATCAGCGGCTGCACCAATTACAACAGCGGCAACAGCAGCGTCGTCGGAAGCGTGGCGTACTGGATCGACCAGGCCCAGCAGCACTACGGCTCGCTCGACCTGGCGGACTGGGCGGTGATCTCGTCACCGGTCAGCGGGAATTACGAGCAGGAATTCATCTATTACTCGCCGAACGGCGGCCTGCTGGGGGGACCGGTCCCCGAACCGGCGACGATGTCGCTCCTGGCGATGGGTCTGGTCGGCATGGCGGGTGCTTCCTTCCGGCGGCGGCGCCGGGTGTAGAC
>JBOHRZ010000187.1:0-6238 GCA_050732975.1 Gemmatimonadales bacterium | reverse complement strand
GGATTACGCCGCCGACGATCTTGTCGACGAACTCGAAGCCCTTGCCGACTTCGCCGGGTTCGACGTTGATCACCACGTGTCCGTACTGGCCCTTGCCGCCCGACTGCCGGATGAACTTCCCTTCGACCTGCTCGACGCGCCTGGTGATCGTCTCGCGGAAGGCCACCTGCGGCCGCCCGACGTTGGCCTCGACCTTGAACTCCCGCCGCATCCGCTCCACCAGCACTTCGAGGTGCAGCTCGCCCATGCCGGCAATGATCGTCTGCCCGGTCTCGGCGTCGGTCCGCACCCGGAAGGTGGGATCTTCCTCGGCCAGTTTCTGCATCGCGATCGAGAGCTTGTCCTGGTCGGCCTTGGTCTTCGGCTCGATCGACATGTGGATCACCGGCTCGGCGAACTTCATCGACTCGAGCACCACCGGCTTGTCCTCGTCGCACAGGGTGTCGCCGGTACGGGTGTCCTTGAGGCCGATCGCGGCGCAGATGTCGCCGGCGAGCACTTCGGTGATCTCTTCGCGCTTGTTGGCGTGCATCTGCAGCAGCCGCGCGACGCGCTCCTTCTTGTCGCGAGTCACGTTGTACGCGTACGACCCCGCTTCAAGCTTGCCCGAGTAGACCCGGAAGTAGGTCAACCGCCCGACGAACGGATCGGTCATGATCTTGAACGCCAACGCCGAGAATGGTTCGTCGTCCGACGCGTGCCGATCGATATGTACCGTCTCGTCCTGCGGGTCGTGCCCCGCGATGGCGGGGACGTCGAGCGGCGACGGCAGATAGTCGACCACCGCGTCGAGCATCGCCTGGACGCCCTTGTTCTTGAACGCGGCACCGCACAACACCGGGACGAACTGCAGCGCCAGCGTCGCCTTCCGGATGGCGCGATGGATTTCGGCCTCGGTCAGCTCGGCGCCGTGCAGGTACTTCTCCAGCAGCTCGTCGTCGAATTCCACGGCCGCCTCGATCGCTGCGTGCCGCGCGGCTTCGATCGCCTCGTGGAATTCGGGTGCCGGGTCGATCACCGCGAACTTCTTGCCAAGGGAGGCCTCGTCGAAGACATACTGCCGTCGCGCGATCACGTCGATGTGGCCGGTGAACGTTTCGCCGGTTCCCACCGGAAGCTGCAGCGGGTAGGCCCGCTTGGTCAGCCGGTCGCGGATCATCGTGACGCAGCGCTCGAAGTTGGCGCCGACGCGGTCCATCTTGTTGGCGAAGATCATCCGCGGCACCTGATACCGATCGGCCTGCTTCCACACCGTCTCGGTCTGGGGCTCGACCCCCGCCACCGAGTCGAGCAGCGCCACCGCACCATCGAGCACCCGCAGCGACCGCTCGACCTCGACGGTGAAGTCGACGTGCCCGGGCGTGTCGATGATGTTGACGCGATATTCGGGGCCGCTGCCCTCGACATCGCTCTCGCCGTGCCGCTTCCAGAACGCAGTGGTCGCCGCGGACGTGATGGTGATGCCCCGCTCCTGCTCCTGTTCCATCCAGTCCATCGTGGCGGTGCCCTCGTGCACTTCACCGATCTTGTACGCCTTGCCGGTGTAGTAGAGGATGCGCTCGGTCGTAGTCGTCTTCCCGGCATCAATGTGGGCCATGATGCCGATGTTCCGATACAATTCGAGCGGTGTTACACGCGCCATGGTCAGTCCACCATTGCCGAACGTCCGTCAGCGAAAAAGCGGGGCGACCGGTCCGGGCCGTGGCCCGCGGTCTCGCTCCGCGCCATGTCCGGGATCGCTCCCGAGACAGGAATGCCGCTTGGGCATCCCGGCGATTGTCGAAGGATCAGAGGTGAACGGCGGCCTGCCCGCTCACGTGACCCGATGTGCCTTCGAAGAAGGCATCCCGAGCCGGTTTTCCCAGCGAGGGATCCCTCCGTCCTGCTTCCAACTACCAGCGATAGTGCGCGAACGCCCGGTTGGCTTCCGCCATCCGATGGGTGTCTTCCTTCTTCTTGATGGCGTTGCCCTCGCCCTTGCTCGCCAGCACCAGTTCGGCTGCGAGCCGCTCCGCCATGGTCTTCTCGCCCCGCTGCCGGGCATAGATGATCAGCCACCGCATCGCCAGCGCCGTCCGGCGCTCCGGCCGCACTTCGACCGGCACCTGCAGCGAGGCGCCGCCCACGCGCCGGCTCTTCACCTCGACCGCCGGCTTGGCGTTGTTCACGGCCTGCTTGAACACCGCGACGCCCGGCTGGCCGGTGCGCTCCTCGATCATGTCCATCGCCTTGTAGAAGATGCCCTCGGCGAGGGACTTCTTCCCCTGGCTCATCAGGTTGGCGACAAACTTCGACACCGTCTGCGAATCGTACCGGGGATCGGCGGCAATCGGCCGCTTGATCGCGGACTTGCGGCGACTCACTTCGCCGCCTTCTTCGGCCGCTTCGCTCCGTACTTCGACCGGCTGCGCCGGCGATCGTTGACTCCCGCCGTATCGAGCGCGCCGCGCAGGATGTGATAGCGCACGCCGGGGAGATCCTTCACCCGTCCGCCGCGAATCATCACGATCGAATGCTCCTGCAGGTTGTGCCCTTCACCCGGGATGTAGGCAATGACCTCGATCCCGTTGGTGAGGCGCACCTTGGCGACCTTGCGCAACGCCGAGTTGGGCTTCTTCGGCGTGGTGGTATACACCCTGGTGCAGACCCCGCGCTTCTGCGGATTCTGCTGCAGGTGGGGTGCCTTCCCCTTGTGAGCCGCCGGACGGCGGCCGTGTCGCAGCAACTGATTGATCGTCGGCATACACCCTTGGCGCAGAATCCCATCCGGCCCGATTTTCGGGACAGACATCAAAAATAGGCCAATGCCCGGCGGGGGTCAACGCCCGGTCCTGCCATGAGATACGGGGCCGCGGCCCTCCCTCCCTCCTTCGCTCCTTCTCCACCGCGCGCTTGCGCCCGGAGTCGACTCGGGTCGATCTTGATCGCGCGATCGGCACCAGGAACCAATTCATGGAGCTCCGATGTCCAAGCAGCGCGACGCGCAACTCGCCAAGCTCGTCAGGAAGCTCGGCACCAACCCGCCCAAGCCGGCCAAGGTCCTCCGGCGCCAGTACGACAAGACTCTGCCACCGGCCCCGGACGACACCCGGGACGCGCAGGACACCGAGGCGTTCTTTGCCGAGATGAAGAAACGGGAATTCTGAGGCGAAAACACAGCGGGCCGGTCGATAGCGACCGGCCCGCTGCGAAAAGGGGACCCACCGGGGCCCCCTTCTCACTTCTATCGTCTCTCGGCCTCTCAGGCCTCCACCTCTTCCGGAATCGGCGCGAACACATCCACCACCACCTCCGGCTCTTCCGGCGGCGGCGGCGGCGGTTCGAACCCTTCGGGCGGCTGGATCTCCAGGTCGACGTACCGGTAATGGCCGGTGCCCGCCGGGATCAGATGCCCGATGATGATATTCTCCTTCAACCCGCGCAGATCGTCCCGTGCGCCGCGAATGCCGGCGTCGGTGAGGATCCGCGTCGTCTCCTGGAATGACGCCGCCGAGATGAACGACTGCGTCGTCAGCGATGCCTTGGTGATGCCCAGCAGCACCGGCTCGGCGACCGCCGGCTTCAGCTTCCGCTTGATGATGCGCTCGTTCTCGTCGCGGAAGCTCTGCCGGTCGACCGTCTCGCCCTCCATGAACGTGGTGTCACCCGGATCGATGACACGGACCTTCTGCAGCATCTGACGCACGATGACGCCGATGTGCTTGTCGTTGATCCGGACACCCTGCAGGCGGTAGACCTCCTGCACCTCGTTGAGCAGGTATTCCTGCACCGCGCGCGGTCCCTTGATGCCCAGGATCTCGTGTGGCGACACCGGTCCCTCGGTGAGCCGGTCGCCGGCCCGCACCCGGTCGCCTTCGTGCACCCGGAGGTGCTTCCCGGCGGGAACCTCGTAGATCCGCGCCTCCGCCCCGTCGACTACGCTACCGTCGGGGTTGGTCGGGAAGACGCAGATCTCGCGCTTGCCGCGCTTGATCTCGCCGAACTTCACCGTGCCGTCGATCTCCGACATGGTGGCGGGATCCTTCGGCCGCCGCGCTTCGAACAGCTCGGCCACGCGCGGCAGGCCGCCCGTGATGTCGCGGGTCTTGTACGCCAGCCGCGGGATCTTGGTGATGGTGACTCCCTTGGCCACCTTGACCGGCGCCGAGAGGAACACCGTCTTGTCCTTGCTCTCCTTCTTCGACTTCCCCGGCCACGCCTCGTTGATCGGCCGCTCCTCGACGTGGAACTTCTCCGACCACGGATTCGCCCCGTCGGGAATCGTCATGGCGCGGGACACCGGATCGGTGGGCGAGCCCAGGATGATCCGCGCCCCCTCGGCCAGCGTGTACTCCTGCGGGTCGCGGCGATTCGGCGCATACACCAGCGCCGACGGATGCAGTTCGCGGTCCGGATCGGCGACGACCACCACCGACCGCAGTCCGGTCCCTTCGTCCAGTTCCTCACGCAGCGTCACGCCGGGAACCAGGTCCTTCCACCGCAGCTCGCCGTCGGCCTTGACGATGCTGGGATCGTTGTACGGATCCCACGTGTACAGGATCGACGGCCGCGTGTCGGTGTCGCCCTTGGTGACGGTGTCCTTCTCCTTCACCTGGATCAGGGCACCTTCCGGCACGGGATACCGGTTGAGCGGGCGATCGGAATGCTTCGGGTCCATCACCACGATGCCGGCCTTGGTTTCGTCGGACGCCGACTCCACCTCGCGGGTCAGCGCGATGCGGATCGACGACGAGACGCCGTCTTCGTATTCGACCGGCACATCGGCCCACTCGAGATCATCGGTGTAGGTGATCAGGCCGTCGGTGCGTGCTGTCCGCTCGGCTTCTTCGGCGATCCGCGACGCGGTGCCGCCGATGTGGAAGGTGCGCAACGTGAGCTGCGTCCCCGGCTCGCCGATCGACTGCGCAGCCAGAATGCCGACCGCTTCGCCCAGGTCCACCCTTTCCATGGTGGCGAGGTTGCGACCGTAGCACATCCGGCACACGCCGCGCTTGCTCTCGCAGGTGAGCACCGACCGGATCTTGACGTGCTCGATCCCGGCGTCGTCGATCTTCTGCGACACCTCCTCGTCGATGAGTTGCCCGGCCTGCACCAGCAGGCTCGGATCGCCGAACTCATCGAGTTCGTGCGGATCGGTAACGTCCTCGGCCGCGACGGTGCCGAGAATCCGGTCCCGCAACGGTTCGACGACGTTCTCGCCCTCCTTGAGCGCCGAGGTGTCGAGTCCCATCACCGTCCCGCAGTCTTCCTCGGTGATGGTCACGTCCTGCGCCACGTCGCAAAGCCGCCGGGTGAGGTAGCCCGCGTCGGCCGTCTTGAGCGCCGTGTCGGCCAGGCCCTTGCGGGCGCCGTGCGTCGAGATGAAGTACTCGAGCACCGTGAGCCCTTCCCGGAAGTTCGACTTGATCGGCGACTCGATGATCTCGCCGATCCCGCCGGTGAGCTTCTTCTGCGGCTTCGCCATCAGGCCGCGCATCCCGGCGAGCTGGCGGATCTGGTCGCGCGAGCCACGCGAACCCGAGTCGTACATCATGAACACCGGGTTGTAGCCGCCGCGTGACTGCCGCATGTGGACCAGCATCGCCTCGGCCACGTCGTTGTTGGCGTGGGTCCAGGCGTCGATCACCTTGTTGTACCGCTCACCGAAGGTGATCTGGCCGGTGTTGTACGCCTTCTGGAAGCGCTCGACCCGCTTCTGCGCCTCCGCCAGGAGCTCGTATTTCTCGGTCGGGATCTCGAGGTCCTCGATGCCGATCGAGATGCCGCCGCTGGTCGCGAACTCGAAGCCGAAGCGCTTGAGCCGGTCGAGAAACTCCACCGTCTCACTCAGCCCGGCCCGCCGGTAACTCTGCAGCACCGCTTCGGAAAGCTGCTTCTTCTTCATCAGCTCGTCGCGGTAGCCCAGCTCGGCGATCACGGCGCGCGGCACGATGTTATTGAACAGCACTCGCCCGACCGTGGTGCGGACCCACCGCGGCTTGGGATCGGCCGATTCCGGTGGCGGCACGAACCAGAAGTGAATGGCGCTCTGGTGCTCGACATTCCCGTGGAGCAACGCCATCTCCATCTCCGCGACCGAGGCGAAATGGGGCCGGCCCTTCCACAGCTTCGCCTTGACCTCCTCGATCTTCGTGCCCGCATTGCGCAGCGTCTCCTCGAAGTCCGCCGGAAGCTTGGTGAGGAAGTACGACCCCAGCACCATGTCCTGCGACGGCTCGGCGATCGGACGGCCGTCCGA
>JBOHRZ010000186.1:0-6247 GCA_050732975.1 Gemmatimonadales bacterium | reverse complement strand
GCGGTGATCACCGTCAAGGTCAACGACTCCGCCGCCGTGCCTGCCGGCGATTGCCTGCTCACGGCGCGCCATGCCGCTCCGCTCGGGAACTCGACGCATTTCACCTGCACCGACCGCTCCGATTCGTCGGACCTGGCACTGGTGCGTTTCGGACACGTCGTGCTGCAACCCGCGGGGACCGAGATTCCGCTCTACGTCGCGGCGGCGTCGCTGGATGCGGCGCGCGCCGGCGCCGTCCGCGGCGTCGGGACCGGTGATTCGGGCGACGTCGACATCAACACCGGCAACGGCCGGTTGTCGGTGGTGGTCAACGGCCGTGAAATCGTCAGCGCCAACGACGACTCGAGAGGGGGACGGGGAGGGGGCGGCGGTTCGCTGGTGATCCGCGCCGCGAACGGTCAGCCGATCGTCGAGATCTCCGGCGACAGCGCGCACGGATCGCTTAGGATTATGGATGCCAACGGCAAGACCCGGCTCAACATTGGCAATTCGGCCGACACCAGCCACTGAAGGATGACGGGCGCTCCCGGCACCGGGGCGCCCGCCACCGCCACGGCGCGCCCTGCGGTGGTCCGCCATCGCGCCCTGGTCCGGCTGACCCACTGGCTCAATGTCGTCTTCCTCGCGGGAATGATCGGCAGCGGACTGCAGATCTACGCGGCGTTCCAGCACATCGGCTATCACGGCGAGACCTTCGCCGTTCCCAATCCGTTCGACGGCACCCGGTATCAGATCCCCGCCTCGCTTCGGCTCGGGGGCTGGCTCGCCGGCGGGTTGCGCTGGCACTTCGTGCTGGCATGGCCGTTCGCGATTACCGGCATCGCCTACGTCCTCTTTCTGATCTTCTCGGGCGAATGGCGGGCGATCCTGTTCCGTCCCCGCGACGTTCCCGCCGCATGGCAGATGACGAAGTACTACCTGCGCCTGCGACGCGAGCCGCCGCCCCAGGGGAAACACAACGCGCTGCAGAAGAGCGCCTACACCTTCGTGGTACTGCTGGCGCTGCTCTCGATCCTGACCGGGTTCGCGCTGGCCAAGCCGGTCCAATTGCCGTGGCTCACCAGCCTGTTCGGCGGGTACCAGCTGGCGCGCTACTGGCATTTCGTGGCGGTGTGGACCTTCATGGCCTTCCTCGTGGTACACGTTGTCGCCGTGTTCGTGTCCGATCCGGCGTCATTGCGGGCCATCGTCACCGGGCGGTACCGGGGCCGCCATGTTGCCGATGAGTGACCGGCGGCTGATCGTCCGGCGTGACTTTCTCCGCCTCGCGGTGCCGGCGATCCCTGCGGCACTGGCCGCCTGCGGATGGGACGGCGGCAAGCGGTTGCAGCCGGTGTTCGACAAGGTGATCGCATTCAACAACCGCCTGGGCGAGGGGCTTCAGGCCATCACCCACCGCAGTGCCGAACCGCGGCAGGTACCTCACGGGCAGATGCCGGCGTATTTCATCTCGGATTCACTTCCGACGCTCGACCAGCCGCAGGCATGGCGCCTCGAGGTCGGCGGGCTGGTACGCAAGCCGACCACGTTTACACTGGAGATGCTCGGCGCGTTGCCGCATATCGGCTACACCGTGACGCATCACTGCGTCGAGGGGTGGTCGGTGGTGAAATCGTGGAACGGCATCCCCATGGCGACGATCGCGGCGCTGGTCGAACCGCTCGACTCCGTGCGGTACGTGCGCTTCGATTCGTTCGATTCGGGATACATGAACGGCTGGGACATGGCCAGCGCGATGCACCCGCAGACCATCCTGGCCGACTCGTTCGAAGGGCGCCCGCTGGCTCCGGCGCACGGCGCACCGCTGCGGCTCTATTCGCCGATCAAGCTGGGGTACAAGCTCACCAAGTATCTCACCGCGGTGACCTTCACGGCCGAAAAACCCGGCGGCTACTGGGAGGACCAGGGCTACCCGTGGTTCGCGGGGCTCTGATCGCGGTGGTCCGGGCAGCGGGTCAGTCGGTGGACGAAGGGTTCTCTGTTTTAGGCGCGACCTCGGGATAGGGATTGCGGATGACGCCGTCCTCCCTGACCGATTCTCGAATCGTCACGATTGCAGGCGCCGCCCGGTAGCTTCTGGCCCGCTTTTCCCCCTCGGCGAGCAGCAATCCGGCCCGAGTCAGCGCGGTGAGCTCTCGACTGGCTGTCTGCTGTGAAATGTCGGCGGCCGACCGGTAGGTGGCGTTCACGACATCAAACCCCTGAGCTGCGTCCCACAGGGCGAGCACCATCCGCTCGGACAATCCACGCCGCTCGACTTCAACAGCAAGGGCCTGGTAGAGCCGCTCGCCTTCTCGAATACGGCGCAGCAGTGTGTGCGCCTGGTAGTAATGGGCGCGCAGGCAGAACCGGACGAAAGGGCGCGCATCGTTTTCTGGATGCCACGACCCGCGGCCGACCTCCGTGAGCACATCGTAGTACGGACGCTGGCTCGCACCCAGATACTCCTCGATGCTCGAAAAGGCCGGCTCCAGCGTCCCACCTCGGCCGAGGACGAGGGTTTGAAGACAGCGGGCCATCCGCCCATTTCCGTCGCGAAACGGGTGGATCATCGTGAGGTTGAGGTGCGCCATCGCGGCCTGCACAAGCGGCGGCACGTCGACCGGCAAGTGGGACAACACGTCGACCAGTTGGTGTACCAGTCCCGGCACGTCAGAAAACGCCGGCCCCTCGTATACCGGCCGATTCGCTTCTTCGTCGAACACGTAGATCGGTCCCTCACGCCACCTGCCGGGACTCTTGTCGAGGTCGTGTTCGATCATCATGAAATGCAGGCTCTTGATCACCTGCTCCGACCAGACGAAGTGCGGATCATCGGCCAGATGCAGAACGTGCGTCATTGCGCGGCGATAGCCTTCGATCGCCCGACGGGTCTCTTCGTCGGCCTTGACCGTTTCGCCTTCGGCCGCCGCCACCACATCCTGCCGGGCGATCCGATATCCCTCGATGCTGTTCGACCCCCGGATGGCGCGACCCATCGTGCTCCGGCGCAGTAGTCCGGTCCAACGGCGCGGCGCGCCGAGCGAGCGGCTCAGGTTTGACCTCGCTTCGACGATCCGATCGACCACTCTCTGGTCGTTTGCCTCCAGGTTCGGGGTTGCGAAGATCATCAAAAGGCCCTCTCTTACAGTAATACATATAATATATGTATTTCAGCCTCGGTCGCGATCGGCCATATTTCACCCTTGAACACCAATCCACCCCGACACGGCGCACCGGACCCCCGGAGCGGCGAATTCCCGGTCGACGAGGCCGCCTCCACCTCCGCCTCGCCCGCGACCGCCGCCCGGGGACTTGGCCGGCTTACGGTGCCGGGTCCGCGGGCGCTGCTGACCGGGATCATCGTCGCCCGGCTGCTGCTGGTCGCGCTGATTGCCGGCCGCGAACTTGGCACCAGCGATCCGGCGGTTGCGTCGATGGCGATGGTGGCGGCCGCGGCGCTGGTCGCGTCGGCGTGGCTGGGTTTCCGGATCCGGAAGCCGGGCCAGATACCCGGACCGAGCGCGCTGTTGCTGCAGGCCGCGGTGGACGTGATCGTGATCACGTCGCTGATCTCGTTCACCCGGGTGGCCGCGACGTCGGTGGCCGCGCTCTACATCGCGCTGGTGACCGTGTATGCGTTGCTCCTGCCGGTGGGCCGCGGGCTCCTCGCGGTCGGGTTCGCCGTGGCATGCTATGTCGCGGTCAGTCTCCGCGCGCCGCTGGAACCGCCGGACATCCGTTTCTGGTCCCAGATCGCGGTGATCGCGTTCGTGGGGGCGTTCACGGCCGTGCTGGGCAACCGACTCGCGCTGTCTTCGCGGGAGCAGAAGACGCTCGCCGCGGCGCTCGCCCAGGCGCGACTCGAGGCGGACGAGATCCTGGGCACCATCGAATCCGGCGTTCTCACCGTCGATGAAGAGGGACATCTCGGCTATCTCAATCCGCGCGGCCGCGCCATTCTCGGCGGAGCCGGAGCCCAGTTCGTGGCGGGACAGCCGGTGCTCGAGACGCTGCGCGCCCGCTCGCGCGAGCTGTTTGACGCCATCCATCGCGGCATTCAGGAAGGCCATCGCGTGATGCGCGCCGAAGCCCAGGTGCGGCGCGCCGACGGCTCGCTCTTCCCGGTCGGGGTCAGCACCACCACATTCCAGCGACAGCAGAGCGAACGCCACGTGGTCACGGCGATCTTCACCGACATCTCGGATCTCAAGCGCCTGCAGGAATTCCGGCTTCGCGCCGAGCGACTCGAAGCGGTGGCGGCGCTCAGCGCCTCGCTGGCGCACGAGATCCGCAATCCGCTCGCGGCGATCCGCAGCGCAGTCGAGCAACTGGTGCGGTCGGCGGGACCCGATGAGGACGATCAGACCTTGGCGCGCCTGGTCGTCCGCGAGAGCGAGCGGCTCAACCGGCTGCTGGGCGAGTTTCTGGATTTCTCCCGGGTGCGCGCGGCGAAGTTCGAGCGGCTCGACCTTGCCGACCTGGTGCGCGACGCGGCGCGGATCACCGGCGCTCACCCGGACGCGCGCGAGGTGGTGATCGCGGTCGAAGGGGGGGGCGAGTCGGTGTTTCTCGACGCCGACAGCGACCTGCTGAACCGGATGGTGAGCAACCTGCTGCTCAATGCGGTGCAGGCGCTCAACGGCCGCGGCACCGTCACCGTCACGGTCGGCATGGCCCGCGCGGGCGAAGAGCGGGGGGGAATTGACCGTCCAGTGAAGCTGGTGGTGAGCGACGACGGTCCCGGCATTCCCGAGGAGGTACGCGGGCGCCTGTACGAGCCTTTCGTCACCGGGCGCCAGGGCGGCACCGGGCTGGGCCTGGCCATCGTCCAGCGCGCGGTCACGGCGCACCGCGGCGTGATTCTGGTCGATACTGCTCCGGGAGCGGGCACCAGGTTTTCAATTTTTCTTCCGGCGACGTGGCACAGGGAGGAGCGGACATGACGCAGCAGCCATCGGTGCTCGTGATCGACGACGAATCGGGCATCCTCGACACCTTGCGCATCCTGCTCAAGAAGGAGGGATTCGAGGTCAGCACCGCGCAGGGCGGTAAGGCCGGGCTTGACGCGATCCGCGGCGGTTCGCCCGACATCGTGCTCACCGATGTCCGCATGCCGCAGGTGACCGGCCTCGACATCCTGCAGGCGGTCAAGGAGGCCGATCCCATCACACCGGTGCTGTTGATGACGGCGCAGGCTTCGCTGCAGAGCGCCATCCAGGCGGTCAACGCCGGCGCGTTCTACTACCTGCAGAAGCCGTTCGCCAACGACGAGCTGCTGGCCATCCTGCGCCGAGCCTGCGAGTTCCGCCAGATCCGGGTGGAGAACAGCCAGCTCAAGCAGGAAATCCGCCGCACCGGCGGCGGCCCTCGCCAGTTGGTCGACCGGCCGATCGGCAAGTCGCGGCGGTTCCTCGAAATCCTGCGGCTGGCCGACGTGGTGGCGCCGACCGACTCGACGGTGCTGATCGGCGGCGAGAGCGGCACCGGCAAGGAAGTGCTGGCGCGCTACATCCACGACGCGTCACTCCGGACCGAGGGTCCGTTTCTGTCGATCAACTGCGGCGCCCTGCCCGAGACGCTGCTGGAGAGCGAGCTGTTCGGCCACGTCAAAGGCTCGTTCACCGGCGCGGTGCGCGACAAGCAGGGACTCTTCGCGGCGGCGCGCGGCGGCACCTTCTTTCTCGACGAAGTGGGCGAGATGCCGCCGTCGCTGCAGGTCAAACTGTTGCGGGTACTGCAGCAGCGCGAGGTAATCCCGGTCGGCGCCACCGAGGCGCTGCCGGTCGACGTCCGCATCATCGCCGCGACCAACCGCGACCTCGAGGAAGAAGTCCGCCGCGGCAACTTCCGCTCCGATCTGTTCTACCGGCTCAACGTGCTGGCGATGGATCTGCCGCCGCTCCGCGACCGGCGCGACGACCTGCTGCTGCTGATCGACCGGTTTCTCCAGGATCTCGCCGCCGACCGCGGCCAGGAACCCAAGGCGCTCTCGTCGGAGGCGCTTGACGCGGTGATGGTGTACGAGTGGCCCGGCAACGTCCGCGAGCTGCAGAACGCGCTGGAGCACGCCAACGTGCTCACCCGGGGGAGCCTGATCGAGCCGCAGCATCTGCCCGAGCGGATCACCCGGCAGAAGAAGGAACCGCTGGTCGCCGACCGATCGCAGCCGAATCCGCCGCTCGACCTGATCGAGCGAGCGTACATCATGTTCGTGCTGCAGTCCGAAGGCGGCAACAAGACCCGCGCGGCCGAAGCGCTGGGCATC
>JBOHRZ010000185.1:0-6258 GCA_050732975.1 Gemmatimonadales bacterium | reverse complement strand
ACGGGCGCGATGCCGGGGAGGGCCGCGCGGGGTCGGGGAGCTGGCAATGTGGTCATGACCTGCTCGAATGTTGGAGACAACTCGTCGTACGCACCGCGACAGCACTTGTTTCAACTTGAACGTATCCGCTCTCCCCGCTCTCCCCGCTCTCCCCGCTCTCCTCGGTCACCTCCATCTCCTCCCTCACTCTCCTCCATCTCCTTCGTCTCCTTCGTCCCCTCACTTCTCTCTTCTCACTTCTCTCCCATCGCCCGATCCAGATCCTCCATCAGATCGTCGACATCCTCGATCCCAACAGAAAGCCGGATCAGCGAATCGGTAAGTCCCATCGCTTCGCGCATCGGTTTCGGCACCGAGGCGTGGGTCATTGACGCCGGATGCCCGATCAGGCTCTCCACGCCGCCGAGTGACTCTGCCAGCGCGAAGATCCTGGTCGACTCCGCGACGCGCCGCGCCCGCGCCACGCTGCCGAGTTCGACAGAAATGATGCCGCCGAAGGCCGACATCTGGCGTCGGGCGAGATCGTACTGCTGATGATCCGGGAGGCCCGGGTAGTAGACCCGCTGCACGTCGCTCCGCGCCGCGAGCCATTTCGCCAGTTGCATCGCGTTGGTGCAGTGCGCCGCGACCCGCAGCGGCAGCGTCTTCACGCCGCGGAGTGCCAGCCAGCAGTCAAACGGGCCCGGCACGCCGCCGGCGGAATTCTGCAGGAAGCCGATCCGCTCGGCGAGGTCATCGCGCGCGGTGATCAACGCGCCGCCCACCATGTCGGAATGGCCGTTGAGATACTTGGTCGTCGAATGGAGCACGATGTCGGCGCCAAGCGACAGGGGCCGCTGCAACACCGGTGTCGCAAAGGTATTGTCGACCACCAGCACCAGCCCGCGCGCCCTGGCGATGTCGCCGAGCGCCGTGAGGTCGGCGAGGAACATCATCGGATTGGACGGCGTCTCGCAGTACAGCATGCGCGTTGCGGGGGTAATCGCCGCGTCGACGTTGGCCGTGTCGCGCATGTCGACGAAGGTGAACGTCACCCCGAATCGCTGGTAGATCTGCTCCATCTGGCGATGCGAACCGCCGTAGATGTTGTTGCCGACCACGACGTGATCGCCGGCGCTGAGCAGCTTGAGCACCGTGTCGAGCGCGGCTAGTCCGGACGCGAACGCGAAGCCGTGCTGGCCGCCTTCAAGCGCGGCGAGGTTGCTCTCCCATGCTTCGCGGGTCGGATTGCGCGTGCGCGCGTACTCGAAGCCGTGATGTGGTTTGCCGAGCCCGTCCTGGATGTACGTCGACGTCTGATAGATCGGCGGCATCACCGCGCCGGCGAGCGGATCCGGCGTCTGCCCGGCGTGGACCGCCAGCGTCGCGATGCGTCCGTGCGGGTCGTCAGGACGCGTCGTCATGAGACCCGTCGCTTTCCGGTCCCATGGAAGTGCACTGCGCGGCCGGCAAAGCGTTTCCGCATGACCGCGATCGCTTGGGGATTGTTGTCGACCAGCACCACGTCGCGACCATGACGATCGGCTGCGTCGCCGAACGAGCCGCTCCCGGCGAAGAAGTCGCACAGTCGCATGCCGGGCTCCGAATGCACCTTGACGATTCGCTCCAGTATTCCGAGGGGCTTCTGCGTCGGGTACCCGGTCTTTTCCCTGCCCGTCGGGCTCACGATGGTATGCCACCAGGTGTCGGTGGGCGTCTTGCCGCGTCCGGCCTTGGCCGGTCCCACCAGCCGGGGCGCCATGTACGGAATCCGGTCGGCTTCGTCGAGCCGGAAGACATACCGCTCCGGATCGCGCGCGTACCAGAGAAGATTGTCGTGCTTCGCCGCCCAGCGCCGGGTGCTGCGCGCGCCGTAGTCATATGCCCAGATAATCTCGTTCTGGAAGGCGTCGCGCCCGAAGATGCGGTCGAGCAGCACCTTGACGTAGTGCACCTCCCGGCTGTCGAGATGGACGAACAGGCTGGCGTGCGGGGCGAGCACCCGGCGTGCCTCGCGCAGCCTCGGCTCGAGGAAGCCAGCGTAATCGTCGAAGCGGTCGGGGTAGCTGCGGGTCGAGAGCGTCGTGGTGCGATAGCGGCTGCCACCGAATCCGGTGCGATCGCCCGTGGAATCGCGCCTGGTGGCCAGGCGCCGCAGCGTCCGCGTGCGGCCGGTGTTGAACGGCGGATCGATGTAGATGAGATCGAACGCGCCGTCGGGGATCGCCGCCAGCACGTCGAGGTTGTCGCCCTGATGCACGTCGATCATCGCGCCTCCGCCAGGCCGGGCCGGCACGAATCTACAGCCGACCGCTGCCTCGCGCCCCGGCGCGGCCTTACTTTTCGGGGATGACGGTGGATGACGTCACAATCGCCCCCGAGCCGCCGGTAAGCCGCATTCTCGTCGTCGACGACGACGCCCACGTGCGCGACATTCTTACCCGGCTCCTCAGGCGCCAGGGATATCGCGTCAACGAAGCGCCCGGCACCGACCAGGCGCTGGCGGTGCTCGACCGTGAGGGCGAACACCAGTTGGTGGTCAGCGACCTGCACATGCCCGGTCGCGACGGCATGGAGCTGCTGCGCGAGGTGCGCAACCGGTTTCCCGACACGGCCGTGGTGATGCTTACGGGCGACGACGACCTCTCCACCGCCGTCGAATGTCTCAAGATCGGGGCCAGCGATTACATGTCGAAGCCGGTCCAGGTGCAGGAAGTGACCGCCCGGATCGAGAAGGCGCTCGGGGAACGACGGATGATGATCGAGGTACGCCGGTTGCGGCAGCGGTACCAGGAAGATCTCGAGCAGCAGGTCCGCGATCTGTCGCGCAAGAATCAGGGGATGTTCCTGGCGCAGGTGCAGATGGCGGTCACGATGCTCGAAGCCAAGGATCCCTACACTCGGGGTCATTCCCGCCGCGTCGCCGAGTACGCCGTCGCAACCGGGCGGAAAATGCAGCTCGCCCTGCCGATGCTCGAACAACTCCGGCTCGGCGGCGAGCTGCACGACATCGGCAAGATCGGCACCCGCGATGCGGTGCTCAACAAGCGTTCTGCGCTGACCGACGAAGAGTTCGCCGAAGTCCGCCGTCACACCGTCGAAGGCGAGGCGATGCTCAGCATGCTCCGCGGCGATCATCCGGAGGTGCTCCACATCGTCCGCTGGCATCACGAACACCTCGACGGCACCGGTTTCCCCGACGGCCTGGTCGCCGATCAGATCCCGATGTCGGCACGCATTGTCTCGGTGGTCGACGCGTTCGACGCGATGACGTCGACCCGCGCCTATCGCAATCAGCAGGGAACTCGCGAGGCCCTCGCCGAACTGGACCGCTGTGCCGGGCGCCAGTTCGATCCCGACGTTGTGCACGCATTCTTCGCTGCGTTCCCGGATCCCGACGCCCTGCCGTTGAAGACATGACGCCCGGCCAGCGTACGAAGAAGTCGGCGCGGACCGCGCCACCGGCGTCCCCGCTTCCCGGCACGCTGATGATTTCGGTCTCGGGGATGCGCGGCCTGGTCGGGTCCGATCTCACTCCCGAACTGGTGGCGCGGCACGCCGCCGCGTTCGGCGCCTGGGCGCGCGGCAATGGCGCGGGCTCCGTGGTGATCGGTCGCGACGCGCGAACCTCCGGGCCGATGTTCGTTCGGGCCGCCACCGCGGGGTTGCAATCGGTCGGTGTGGATGTCATCGATGTCGGCATGGTGCCCACGCCCACGGTGCAGATGGCGGTGGAGCATCATCGCGCCGGCGGCGGACTGATCATCACCGCCAGCCACAACCCGATCGAATGGAACGCGCTCAAATTCGTGGGGCCCGACGGAATCTTCCTCGACGCCGAATCCGGCGCGGCGGTACGTGCGCTCGCCGAAAGGGGGGCGCAGGGGGCTGAGGGCGGCCCGCCGCGCTGCGGGTGGGAGGGGATCGGGATCGTCACCAACGACGACGGCGCCGTCGCCCGTCACCTCGATGCCATCCTCGAGCTTCCGGAGATCGACGTTGGCGCAATCCGTGATCGGCAATTCCACGTGGCACTCGACTGCGTGCGCGGCGCCGGTGCTCCCGCGATGCTGTCGCTCTTCGATCGACTTGGCGTCCGGGTGAGCGGCATCAACCTGGAGAGCGATGGGCAGTTCCCGCGTGCTCCCGAACCGATTCCCGAGAACCTGGGCGAGCTCGGCGAGCTGGTGCAGACGAGCGGCGCGGACCTTGGCATGGCAGTCGATCCCGACGTCGACCGTCTGGCCCTGGTCGACGAGCTCGGTCATCCGATCGGAGAGGATTACACTCTGGCGCTGGCGGTAGCCGCCGTGCTGTCCCATCCAGGGCGCGGAGCGAGACCGGTCGTGGTGGCTAACCTCTCGACCTCGCTTGTTGTGGCCGACGCTGTGGAGGCGGGCGGCGGAATGCTGCGCCGCGCCCCCGTTGGCGAGGCCAACGTCGCCAGGGAAATCATTGCCGTGAAGGCACTTGTGGGCGGGGAAGGGAACGGCGGCGTCATCCTGCCCGCGCTTCACGCCGGCCGGGATGCCCCCCTGGCCGCGGCCCTCATCTTGCAACACCTTGCCGGAACCGGCAAACGTCTGTCGGAACTGGTCGCAGCGGCCCCGCGGTATGTGATCATCAAGGCCAGGGCGCCCCGGGGTGCCGATCTGGAGGCGGAATACCGCCGGCTGGAGGTGGCTTTCCCCGCGGCCGAACGCGACCGCCGGGATGGACTGCGGCTGGGATGGCCGGACCGCTGGCTTCACGTGAGACCGTCTGGAACCGAGCCGATCGTCCGGCTCATCGCCGAGGCGCCGACGGCCGAAGAGGCGGAAGAATTGATCCGGATGGCGCGGGCGGCAGGTTGAAGTCACACCCGCTCCCGACCCTGTAAGGAGTAGTCGAGCATGTGCGGCATCGTTGGTTACGTGGGACCCCGGCAGGCCACGCGCATCCTGATGGAAGGGCTGCGCCGGATGGAATACCGCGGCTACGATTCCGCCGGAATTGCCGTGCTCAACGGCAAGGGCCTCGACATCCGCAAGGCGGCCGGAAAGCTCAGCGTCCTGGCCGGGCAGGTTGCCGGCGACGAACCAGCCGGAACGCTTGGCATCGGGCATACCCGCTGGGCCACGCATGGTGCGCCCACCACGCCCAACGCCCATCCCCACACCGATCAATCCGGGCGGATCGCGCTGATCCATAATGGCATCATCGAGAACGCCGCCAGCATCAGGAAGGCGCTCCAGTCGCGGGGACACACCTTCAAGTCCGAGACCGACACGGAGGTGCTGGCTCACCTCATCGGCGAACTGTACGAAGGCAACCTCGAGGAAGCAGTCGCGGCGGCACTGCGCGACGTCGATGGCGCGTACGGCATCGTGGTCATGAGCGCCGACGAATCCGGAACCCTGGTCGCCGCCCGCAACGGATCGCCGAACATCCTGGGGATCGGCGACGGCGAGAACCTGGTTGCCTCCGACCAGTCGGCGCTGCTCGATCATACCCGCAGCGTGGTCTATCTCGACAACGGCGAAATGGCGGTGCTCACTGCCGGCGATTTCCGGGTGCGTACCCTGATGACGCGGCAGATCGACAAGCCGATCAACCAGATCGAATGGGATCTCGCCACCATCGAACGCGGCGGGTTCGATCACTTCATGTTGAAAGAGATCTTCGAGCAGCCGGAGAGCATCGAGAACACGATGCGCGGCCACCTGCTCGAAGAGAGCGGCAGCGTGCGGGTGTACGGCCTCAAGCTCTCCGACACCGATGCCAAGAAGGTCAAGCGGATCATCATCACCGCGTGCGGGACGTCGTGGCACTCGGGGCTGATCGGCAAGCAGATGCTGGAGGAGCTGGCCCGGATCCCGACCGACGTCGAGTACGCGTCGGAGTTCCGCTACCGCAATCCGATCGTCGACGCCGAGACGCTGGTAATCGCCATCTCGCAGTCGGGCGAGACGGCCGATACGCTGGCGGCACTGCTCGAAGCGAAGCAGCGCGGGGCGCGTGTCATCGGACTGGTCAACGTGGTCGGATCGACGATTGCCCGCGAAGTCCATGGCGGACTCTACCTGCGCTGCGGCCCCGAGATCGGCGTCGCGAGCACCAAGGCATTCACCTCGCAGGTTGTGGCGCTGGCGATGATCACGCTGCGCTTCGCCCGCCTGCGGACGATGTCGCTGCTCGAAGGGCGGCGATACATCGAAGCGCTGCAGCGCCTGCCGGGGCAGGTGCAGGAGATCCTCGATCGCGCCGATGAAGTCCAGGCGTTGGCGGCGCGGGTCGACG
>JBOHRZ010000184.1:0-6273 GCA_050732975.1 Gemmatimonadales bacterium | reverse complement strand
CCGCAGATGAGCGGTGAATTCACGGCCCGACTGACGGTGGGCGGCAAGACGATGGCGCAGACGTTCAGCATCATGCCCGATCCGCGGGAGGGATAGGCCAAGATGCTGTCATCCCGAGCAGAGCAGCCGCAACGTCTGTCATCCCGAGCGGAGCGAGGGATCTCAAGCTCCGCCCTGCTACGACGTCTGAGATCCCTCGCTCCGCTCGGGATGACAACGTCGTTGTTGCTTCTCGTGCTCCTCGCCGCCTGCTCGTCATCGAACTCGTCAAAACCCGAATTGGTCCCCCTCGGCACCTGGGGCGGCGACAGCGCGGGATTGATCGTCAGCGACACGAACTTCCATCTGCACATCGGTTGCACCTTCGGCGACGTCTCCGGACGCGTCGCCGTCGACGCGGACGGTAACTTCGACGTGACCGGGAGCTACCAACTCCACGCCTACCCGATCACGGTCGGGCCAACGTTCCCGGCGCGCTTCGTGGGGCAACTTCACCGCTCGCTGCTGAACATCACGGTGACGGTCACCGACACCACGGGCGATTCCACGGTGGTGCACGGTCCGGTCGTGGTGCAGATCGGCAAGGAACCGGAGCTGGGCCCCTGCCCCATCTGCCGCCGGCCGATCATCACGCGGATGTTTCCGTTCTGAATCGACGCGCGGCGGCCGTGATCGCGGCCCTCAGTGGCGCATTCCTCATCGGGGCACGGGTGGACGCGCAGGACGCACCCGATCGACCTGGATTGCGGCCGGGCGAACCTGACGTCGTCGTTCCGGTTGCCGCAAGCGCCGCGGCGGGTCTCGCCGGCTTTGCCGTTGGAGCTTTCGCTGGCGCGCGCGCCGGCCACGGCAAGGTATGCGGGGACGACGACTGCGGGCTCATCGAGGGACTGTACGGCGCGGCGATTGGCGGCACCCTCGGCATTGCGCTGGGGGCCCATTTCGGTAACCGCCAGCGGGGCAACTTCGCGGTCGACGCCACGGTCGCCGTGGCCGTTTGGGGTGCGGGGATTGCGCTGGGATCCGCGCTGCACTGGCGGTCATCGGTCGCCGGCCCGATTCTGGTGGCCATTCCGATAGCCCAGATCGCGGCAACGGTAGGCATCGAGCGGTCGATTGGCCGGGCGCACGACCGCGGCGACGGGATTGCGGTGCTGGTCGCTCCGCGCCGTGGCGGCGCCACTATCGCCGTGGTGCTGCCACTGGGGCCAGCGACTTCTCCCTGAGCGACGCGACCGCGCCTCCCGCACGCCCCCGGCAGGACTCGAACCTGCAACCTCTGGCTTAGGATGCCCTTGCTCTATCCAGTTGAGCTACGGAGGCCGACCACCCGAAGGTAAGCGTGACGGGAGAAGGGAGAAGGGAGAAGTCCTACGGTGCCGCCTCCTCGGCGCCGGCTACCACCGTCGGCTCGGGGAAGACGTAACGCCGAGCCACTACGTCATCGACCCAGACCTGCAGTCCGGCCGGCACGACGTACTTGTATATCCCGATACTCCCCGACGTCATATCGGTGAGCGGCCCCGCTTCACGCACCTCGGCGCCGTTGAGGAAGACCCGATAGGTGGTCCCGACCATCGCAGTGCCGACCCGCATCCACGTGTTGGCGGCCGGTGTGCCAGCCGGGCCGGTGATGTCGGTATACACGCCGTTGAAGTATTCGGCGATGTTCCAGCCCAGCGACGGACCGATACAGAGGCAGAGCAGCGAGTAGTACTTGTTCGACGTGGCGCTCATCGCGCGAAGGCCTTGCGCGACGTTCCAAGCGTTCGAAAGGCCGTTGATGTTCCACCAAGCGTCGACATAGACGTCGGCGACATCGAGGTTGTTGGCAATGATCGCGTATCCGGCTGCGCCTTCTGCCGGGTAGGTCGCGGCTGCTGTGCCGCCGTGCGCTCGGCTGTGGTCGATGCTCCAGAGCCCTCCCCCGTTGTGCCACTTATTGAAGTTGCCCGACTCGAAATCGTCGCTGAACAGAAAGACATTATCGACATTGGCTGGACCTGCAGAGGCCACCGGATTGCCATAGTACACGTAATAGGTCGTGTCCGATGCATTGGCATTGATCGCCGACTGCGTCTGGAACCAGATCATGGTCGTGCCGGTATTCCACGCCGAGCCATTGTCGAGTACCCGATCGAGTTCGACCCATTGCGCGCCGGTCCAGTGGGCCACGCGGACGTCGTTGCCCGACGCGAGCGCGTGCCCTCCCCCGACCATCGTCGCGTGATCGAGCTGCACCGCCACCGAGTATCCTGTCGGGACGTTTGCGGTCCCGGCCGTGATCTTCGCCTGGCGGCGCCAGCTCCATGCCGTGTTGAAGCTCGGCGGCACGACCGTGACGCTTGCGGTCCCGTTGATCCCTTCGCTCGTGGCGGTGATCGTGACTGGGCCGCCAAGCGCCACGGCGGTTACCAGACCTGTGGCGGAGACCGATGCGATCGCCAGGTTGGATGAAATCCAGGTGATCGTCCGTCCGGTGAGGGCGTTGCCGCTGGCGTCCTTGGGCGTCGCGGTGAGCTGGCTGGTGGCGCCGAGCGCGATCGACGGCGACGGCGGCTCGACCCCGACCGAGGCGACCGGGATCGCGGTCACCGTGATGCTCGACGTGCCGTGGGTGCTGCCGTCGGTTGCGGTGACCGTGACCGGCCCGCCGGGCGCGACGCCGGTGACCAACCCGGAACTCGAAACCGAGGCCACCGCGGCATTACCGCTCGCCCAGGTCACTGTCTCGCCGGATACAGCCGTTCCACTGGCGTCCTTGGGTGTGGCGATGAGCTGCCGCGTCGCTCCCGCCACGATCGAGGCACTCGCCGGCGAGACGTCGACGGTGGCAACGGTGGGGGGCGGCGGCGGAGGAGGTGTTTCGGTGGTGGGACCGCTGTTCTTGCAGGCGGTGGCCAACGCCGCCGCCATCAGGACTGCGATTCCGAGTGGGGTTCGCATTCAGTCGCTCCAGTAGGTTCTACTACGGGATAGGCGATGGACGGCGGCGGTTCGGGACACTCGGCCGCCCTCGACCTACGGCGCCGCCTCCTCGGCGCCGGTCATCACCGTCGGCTCGGGGAAGAGGTAGCGTCGCGCCACCTGTGGCAGGAAGAATATAGGCAAGGCCGGCGCGCGGTGAGTAGACGTCGGCACAGCCCATTCCACCCCGGTCGGCGCCGTCATCCCGAGTCCCACCACCACGTTGCCGCCGACATGGCTACCCGGGTCGAGCACCCAAAGAATGCCGACCAGATTCACGTCTCCGGTACCGCCGCGCGCTCGCCGGCGAGACGTCGACGGTCGCGACCGTAGCAAGCGGTGGCGGCGGGGACGATGTGTCGGTGGTGGGACGGCTGCTCTTGCAGGAAACGATTCCGGCCGAGATGGCGACGATCAGCCCCTGGCTCAGCCCTCTGGCAACTCCGCGTCGATGATACATCGCCCGCTCCTCGTGTTCGGGGGGTCTCGAGGAGAGGCGGATGAATTCGGCAGATCGGGACAGGATGAGGGCCACTTGCCGGAGGGCTCGATCGATCTGGCGTCAGGGTCGATCGGGTCTCACTGACCTTTTACGGCGCGGCCGGGGCCCTTGCATCCGCATCAGCGACCACTGTCGCTGCGTCAACGTCGACTGCGGGCGAGGGTGTTCCCTGCTTCGCCTCGCTCGCCTAGAATCAGGGCTCGCACCGGAGACACATGCCATGGTCGAGACCCACCCCAACGCCCGGTTGGAAGCGTTCAGCGACGGCGTCTTCGCCATCGCGATGACGCTGCTGATCATCGACATCCAGCTGCCATCATCGGCGTCCATCGGCAGCAGCGCCGAGTTGTGGCGGGCGCTTCGGCACCTGATGCCGGCCATCTTCGCGTTCGTCATGAGCTTTGTCATCCTCCTGATCGCCTGGGTGAATCACCGCGGTGCGCTCAGGTTGATGTCGAGGTCGGCGCCATCGTTCATGTACGCCAACGGCCTCCTGCTGCTCACGATCGTCTTCATGCCATTTCCGACGGCCCTGCTTGGCAGCTTCGTCCTGACCGATCGTGCGGCACCCGCCGTGGTCCTCTATGACGCGCTGCTTGGCGTGCAGGCCTTCACCTGGCTGCTGCTCGGAACCGCCGCGATCAATAACAACCTTGCCATCGACTTAGAAGCGATCGCGACGATCCGCGCGAACCGGCGAAACGCCTGCTACGGCATCGGGCTGTATGGGCTGCTGGCGCTTGCGGCGCTGTGGATCCCGCTGGTGGCCGCGATCGTCACGGCTGCGTCCTGGGTCTACTGGCTCATGCTCGGTGTCCGGATGAAGACCCCCGACTGAGCCGGCGGCCGCCAGCGGCGGCGATGCAGGGGTCGGGCCCGGTCGCCTGCCGAGGTACCGGCGGTCTCATATGAGTGCGATGGTCCTCGCCGCCGACCCCGGCGCGGAAACGACGCGGTATACTTCTCCGTTCGGCGCGGCCACTCGAGGTGACCATGACCCGGGACTCGTCTCCACTCATGCGATCGATCGGCCTCGCGGGAGTGGTTCGCTTTGTGATCGCCACCGCCGCGACCATCGCGATCGTCGCTGCGTTCGCCGCCGGGCATTACGTCCTCGGCGCTGCCGGCGCGGTGGTGATGATCGTTGCACTGGCGGGCGCTTGGCGGATCTGGCAGTCCTGGCAGGACCTGTGATCGCCAACCCCGGAGGTCCACGATGTCTCGCGCACCATCATTCGCAGCTGCTCTCCTCGCGCTGGTCGCGATTGCCCACGTCCTCCGGGTGATCTTGGGCGTGAGCGTCGTGATCGGCCAGACGGCGATCCCGATGTGGTTCAGCTATCTCGGGATAGTGATTGCCGGCGGGCTTTCCGTGGCGCTGGTGCACGACGTTCGAAGCAGGGAGTCGCGCACCACCTGACGACTATCGAGTCGATCTCGGGAATGGCGCCAGTTCCCGCCGCCAGGACATGATCGCCATCCTTCTTGCCGCCAGCCGCGGTACTAGGCTCGGTGACCTGGGCGCGAAGCTGCCGAAGTGCCTCCTGCCGATCAGAGGGCAGTCGTCGCCTCAGCCGTATCCTCGTGTCTTCGAGCGCGCCGGCTTGATCGCGAACCCGGGGACCGGCAGATGACTTCGTGTTGCGGGTCGGGAGTCGGATCGGTGGGGCAGCAGTTCGGTGAGGCGCGGGCGCAGAAGGATCTCGCTGCGTACCTGTCGAGCGGCCCGAGCTCGACGACGCGCGGTCTGGTGGAAGGGCTTCGCGCCGCCGGCGGCCTGCACGGCAGCGTGATCGACATCGGGTCGGGCGTTGGCGCGCTGGCGCTGGAACTCCTCGACGCCGGCGCATCGAGTGCGATCTGCGTCGACTTGTCGGCGGCGTTTCTCGACGTGGCGCGCGCCGAAGCCGCGCGGCGCGGATTTCTCGACCGGATCTCGTGGCACGAGGGCGACTTCGTGACGCTCGCCCCTTCGCTTCCGCCAGCCGATGTTGTCGTTCTCGATCGGGTAGTATGCTGCTACCGGGGTTTCGAATCACTCCTCACGCTGGCGGCAACACACAGCGGCCGATTCGTTGCCTTCTCGTACCCGCGCGACCGCTGGTATGTGCGCGTCATGTTCCACGCCGGGAACCTCCTCCGACGCGTCCGCCGGAATGCATTCACGGCATTCGTCCATCCGCCGGCGACCATGGAGCGGCTCGTTCTGGCGCAGGGCTTCGCTCGGGTGTCCCGCAGGGAGTCCGCGGTTTGGCGCGTGGCTGTGTATCGGCGATGCGCTCCGCCGGACCCGGGCGGGCCGTAGCGATCCCCGTTTCGGGACTTACAGATCCGGCTTTCTGCCCCGGGGCGCCAGGTCCGCGTCGATCGGCACCGTCCATCGATGCGGCCCCCAGTCGAGCAACAACTCCCATGTGGTTCCGGGATGTATGATGACCGAATCGACTTGGACAATCTTCGACGCATGTGGCAGGTAGTCGACTCCAAGGGTATCAGGGCCATGTCGGGTCTGCCGGAACTGGAAGGTCAGCAACGTGGCCGCGGTCACCGTCGAGTCGCGCATCATCGGAATATCATCAGCGGCAGATTCGAGTCGCTGAGGATCTCTCCCGCGCGGCTCTGCCGACAGATGGCCAAGCTCATCGCATCGTTGGAGCGGCTCGGCCACACGGCATAGGTGCCGGCGGCGAGCCGCGTTGCCCCGATCCGGATCCCGAGGATGGCCGTCAGTTCCGCGACGCTGTCCGCCCCCGGCAAGGAATTGCACCCTCGGGCGGTCGGCGCGGCTCGGTACGGCAGGCGGC
>JBOHRZ010000183.1:0-6287 GCA_050732975.1 Gemmatimonadales bacterium | reverse complement strand
CGGCAACTCCGGGTCGTGGCTGAAGAATCCCTGTCGCGCGTCACCGAGGGAAATGACTACCCCGCTCTCCCTGCTCTCCCCGCTCTCTCCGCTCTCTCCCTCGTAGATTCCTTCATGACCGCGCCCGCCGCCAGCTTTGATCTCGAAGCCCTGCCGCACCTCGATACGCTGTACCGCGTGGCGTTGCGGCTGACCGGCGACCCGGCGGCGGCGGAGGACCTGGTGCAGGACACCATGCTGCGCGCGCTCCGGGCCTGGGCATCGTTCCGGCCGGGGTCGAATGCGCGGGCCTGGCTGGTGACCATTCTCCGCAACCAGTTCATCAATGGCTGGCGGTCGCGCAAGCGGCAGCCGACCAACGTCGACATGGAGGCGATCCCCGAGCCGGCCGACGTCAACGACCCCGATCCCGAGGGGCGGTTCTTCAGCGAGCTGGTCGACGACGAAGTACTCCAGGCGGTCGACGAGCTTCCCGAGGACTTCCGGTCGGTACTGGTGCTGAGTGATATGGAGGGGCTACCCTACGCCGAGATTGCCAATGCACTCGCAATTCCGGTCGGGACGGTCAAGTCGAGGCTGTTCCGGGCCCGCAGGATCCTTCAGGGGCGTCTCCGACGTTATGCTGAATCGACGGGCCTGATCGCCCCTACCAACACCTCGGAATAGTCCATGATCCCTCCCGAATGCGAGATGGCGATTCAGCAGTTCGATGCCTTTCGCCGCGGCGAACTGGCGCCCCGCGAGCTGGTGTCGCTGCGGAGTCACCTCGACACCTGCCGCCGCTGTTACGCGTTCCACCGTCACGAAAACGCCTTCCTGGAACGGCTCCTCGCCGCAACCCGCAACGCCCGATGCCCCGAGCAACTCCGGACGGACATTACCCGATTGATCGCCAAGGAATCGCGTGGCAATTGACGGCATCGACGACGTACTCGTCGTCGGCGCCGGACCAGCCGGGAGTGCGACGGCAGCGCGACTGGCGGCCCGGGGTTACCGGGTGCGGGTGCTGGACCGGGCAGACTTTCCGCGCGACAAGGCGTGTTCCGAATACCTGAGCCCCGAGACATTGCGGCAGCTCGATCTCCTCGGCGTGCTGGAGCAGGTCGACGCGGCGGGAGGCGCCCCGGTGGCGGGAACCACCGTCTCGGGACCGGCGGGGAGCCGGCTCGCCGGGCGGTTTGCCCGCGCCGGCGGCACTCCACTCCGACCGACCGGACTGGGACTCGCCCGCCAGCAGCTTGACGCCATCCTGGTCGACGCGGCGCGCCGGCGGGGCGCCATGGTAGAAACCAACATTGTCGTGCGCGACCTGCTCCGCGACGCATCGGGGGCAATCGAGGGAGTCACCGCCACGAATGCGGAGGGCGGCGCCACGACCTATCGCGCCAGGGTGGTGGTCGGCGCCGACGGACTGCGGAGCGTGGTGGCGCGCCGCGCCGGGCTGCACCGCCGTGGCCGGCTGCGGCGGGTCGCGTTCACGGCGCACGTGGCCGGCGTCGCGGGGCTGCATGACATGACCGAACTGCATGTGGGACGAGACGGGTATGTGGGGATCAATCCGATCGGCGAAGCGAAAGAGAGAAGGAGAGAAGGAGAAAAGGAGGGAAGGAGGGAAGGAGGGAAGGAGAGCAAGGAGAGCAAGGAGAGAATGTGGGAAGGAGGCGTGGCGAACGTCGCCGTGGTGGTGCCGGCGTCGTTGGCAGAAGCGGCCCGCGGCGATCCGGTCGAGTTCTTCCGACGGCGGATCGAGGCGACGCCGGCGGTCGCCGGGCGGATCGACCTGGCCCGGACGGTGCGCCCGATCATGGCGACCGGTCCCTTCGACGCGATGTCGCGCCGGTCCACCGCTGACGGCGCACTGCTGGTCGGCGACGCGGCCGACTTCTTCGATCCATTCACCGGCGAGGGGATCTGCACCGCGTTGCGCGGTGCGGCGCTCGCCGCGGAAGCGATCGACGACGCGCTCGCGCAACCGGGCCCGGTCACCGCGCGGCGACTGCACGGCTATCGCATCGCCCGCCGCCGCGCGTTCCTCGGCAAGTGGATCATCGAGCGGGTGATCGGCTACGCGATGCTCGCCCCGACATTCTTCGATCGTTGCGTGAATCGCCTGGAGCGCCGAGAACTTGCGGACACGTTGATTGGAGTGACAGGACAGTTCGTGAGTCCCGCGAAGATCCTGAATCCCGTGGCGATGGCGAAGGTCCTGCTTTGAAAAGGGGAGCGAGGAGAGCGACGAGAGCAAACTCGACGTGCGCGGCGACGTGGCTGGCAAACCGACGGTCGTTCCATTCGCTCTGCTTCCTCTCCTCGCTCTCCTCGCTCTCCTCGCTCTCCTTGCTCTCCTTGCTTTCCTGCTTGCCGTCATGATCGACGCCAACAACTTCCGCCGCCTCTGTGGCCGGTTCGCGACCGGCGTCAGCATCGTCACGGCGATCGATGCGGAGGGCTTTCCCTGCGGCATGACGGCGAGTTCGTTCGCGTCGGTGTCGCTCGATCCGCCGCTGATCTCGGTGGCGATCGACCACACCGCGGCGATCTACCCGGCGCTGCGCCGGGCAAAGCGGTTCGCGGTCAACATCCTGGAAGCGACGCAGGAAGCCTTGTCGCGCCGTTTCGCCGCGGGGCTTCCCGATCGATTCGAAGGCATCGGCTGGGAGCAGAGCGAAGACGGTGATGTAATCATCGCCGGCACACTGGCGCATCTCGGCTGCGAGAAGCAGCAGGAAATTCCCACCGGCGATCACACCATCTTCGTCGGACTGGTGACCGGCGGCGATGCGGCGGCGCACGGACGGCCCTTGCTACACTACCGGGGCGGGTATGGTGATCTCGATGCGATCTGAGGAGCAGGAGAGTGAGGAGAGCAGAGAGAGCGAGGAGAGCAAAGAGAGCACCGGAAGCAGGCTCTCGTCGCTCTCCTCGCTCTCCCCGCTCTCCTCGCTCTCCTCGCTCTCCTCCCTCTCCGCTTCCGCGGTTGGTACCGAGCTGCTCGATGACCCCCATCTCGATGCGGCGTTGGCGCGCCGCCTGCTCCTCGACATCGCGACGGCGAACTTCTGGCTGGGCGGCTGGGCCGCGGTGCGGTTCGGGCTCGCCCGGCTGCTGGGGCCCGCGGATCGCGGCACGACCGTGACGCTGCTCGACATCGGCGCCGGGGCGGGCGACATTCCGCTGCGGGCGGTGCGGTGGGGCGCCGGCCGCGGCGTGACCATCGTGCCGATCGCGCTCGACAGGATTCCGGCCGCCGCCGCCCTGGCCGGCGAGCGTGGTGTGGCGACGGTGGCGGCCTGCGCGGAGCGGCCGCCGTTTGCGGCCCGGAGCGTCGACATCGTGGTGCTCAGCCAGGTGGTGCATCACTTCGACGCCGACGGCGCGGTCCGGCTGCTTGCCAGCGCCGGGCAACTGGCGCGACGCGGGGTGGTGGTCGGCGAGTTGCGGCGCAGCCGGCTGGCGGCATTGGGCTTCCGCGCGGCCGGCGCGGCGCTGGGGCTTCACCATCACACCGTTACCGATGGTGTCACCTCGTTGCGGCGCGGATACCTCGCGGACGAACTGGCGGCGTTGTGCCGCCGTGCCGGAGAAGTGGCCGGGGAGGGGGCGGCGGATGTGCGCGCCACGGCACGGCCGTTTTCGCGGGTGGTGGCCTGGTGGCGGACCGATGCGCACCATTGATCGCCGCACGATCCGGGCGGCGCCCGATGTGGTGTGGCGCCTGGCGGTCGATGTCGAAGGATGGCCCGGGATTCTGGGCCATTATCGTCACGTGGTGCGGCGCGCCGGCGAGCGCGGCGGACCCGGCAGGGTGGAAATGGCGGCGTGGCGCCGGTTCGGATTGTTGCGCTGGCCGACCTGGTGGTGCTCCGAGATGGGAGTCGACGCTTCACGGCGCCGGATCACCTACCGGCACGTGCAGGGGATCACCAGTGGGATGGACGTGGAATGGATCATCAACCCGACCCCCGAGGGGTGGAGCGACGTGACGATCGTGCATCAGTGGGACGGCCCGCGGTGGCCGCTGATCGGCCGCTTCGCGGCCAACCGCGTCATCGGCCCCGTCTTCGTGCACGGCATCGCGACCCGAACGCTGGCGGGAATCGATCGCGCGGCGACGGGGCCGGCGGGACGCGCCCAGTGACAGCTCCGGCGCGGCACAACGGGCGGAGAGCTGTAATCACCGGCCTGGGACTGGTGACCCCGATCGGCATCGGCACCGACGCCGTGTGGCGCCGGTTGCGCGAAGGCGGCTCCGCGGTGCAGTGCGTCGATCGCTTCGATACCTCGCCGTTCCGCACCCACGTCGGCGCCCAGATCAACGACTTCGACCCGGTCGAGATGCTCTCGGCGAAGCAGGCGCGGCGCACCGACCGGTGTTCGCAACTGGCGCTGGCGGCGACGCGTCTCGCTCTCGACGACGCGCAACTCGACCTGTCGCGCGAAGCCCCCGACCGGGTCGGCGTCCTGGCCGGCACCGCGCTGGGCGGCGTGGGATTCGGCGAACTGGAGTACGCCAAGTATCTCAACGGCGGAATCCGCGAAGTCGACCCGCTGCTGGCGCTCACCGTGTTCGGCGGCGCGGTGTCGTGCAACATCGCGATCACTCACGGGGTGTCGGGAGTCAATTCCACCAACGCCATGAGTTGCGCGTCGGGGACGCTGGCGATCGGCCAGGGTTTCCGCGCCGTGGTCGACGGCGAAGCCGATGTGGTGATCGCCGGCGGGAGCGAAGCGCCGCTGTATCATCTCTGCTACGGTGCGTTCGCGCTGATCCGGGCCATGAGCAGCCGCAATGCCGACCCCGCCACCGCGTCGCGCCCGTTCGACGCGGAACGCGACGGCTTCGTGATGGCGGAAGGTTCGGCGATGGTGATCATCGAGACGCTGGAGCGGGCCCGGGCGCGCGGCGCGAAGATCTACGGCGAGATCGCCGGGTTCGGCAAGAGCAACGACGCGTATCACATGACGCAACCGCGTCCCGACGGGCGCGAGGCGGCGCGGGCGATGCGGGACGCGCTGGCCGAAGCGGAGTGTGCACCGCATGACGTGGAGTGGATCAACGCGCACGGGTCGTCGACGCCGCTCAACGACGCCACCGAGGCGCGGGCAATCCGGGAGGTGTTCGGCGACCACGCGTCGCGGCTACCGGTGAGCGGCAGCAAGGGCTGGCACGCGCACGCCCTCGGCGCCAGCGGGGCGATCGAGACGGCGATCATCTGTCTGGCGATGGAGCGCGGCTGGATCCATCCCACGCTCAACTGCTTCGCTCCCGATCCCGCCGGCGAGCTGTATCACGTACCGCGCGAGGGACTCGACCGGCGTCCGCGCGCGGTGCTCAAGAATTCGTTCGGCTTCGGCGGCTGCAACGCCACGCTCCTGCTTCGGGACCCGGCCGTGTAGATTCGCTGCACCCGGGACAAGCCCCTTCCATCAGCCTCGGAGACGCATTCGCATGCCCTCTCTCGCCCGACGCGCCGTTGCCGAAATGCTGGGAACCGCCTTCGTGGTCTTCTTCGCCGCCGGCGCGATCATCATGAACATGTTTCCCGATGCCGGGTATCACATCTTCGGGATCGCGATCGTGTACGCTGTGGTGACGGCGCTCGCGGTGTCGATGACGATGGCTGTCTCCGGTGGGCACTGCAATCCGGCGGTGACGATCGGGCTGCTCACCGCGCGGCGTATCGCGCCGGTCGACGCCTTCGTCTACGTCCTGTCGCAGCTTGCCGGCGCGCTGGTGGCGGCGTACCTGGTGCGCGCACTGCTTCCCGACAACGTGGGACACGTACTGGCGTACGGCACGCCGATGCTGACCAGCACGGTCACGTTCGGACAAGGGGTCGTGCTGGAAGCGATCTTCACGTTCGTGCTGATGTCGGCGTTCATGGGCACCGTGGTCGCGGCGAACGGGCCGAAGATCGGCGGCTTCGGCGTCGGCCTGGCCCTGATCCCGATCGTCATGATCGGTGCGCCGCTGACCGGCGGCGTGGCCAACCCGGCCCGCGCCTTTGGCCCGGCCATCATCAGCGGCAGCGTCACCGCCCAGGCGGTGTGGTGGATCGGGCCCGTCGTCGGAGCCGTCATCGCGGCGTTGCTGTGGAGCTACGTGTTGCTCAGGAGTGAGACGTGAGAAGTGAGAAGTGAGAAGTTTGCGGGCGCCGGCGATGCGGCTAGTGTGGTGTCCCGCTAATTACTGTCAGAAGGCGGTGGAGCTTGGCCAGGATGGACTCGGCGGTGGCGGTCCAGACAAACGGCCGGCTGGTGGCATTGTAGCGGGCGACGAAGGTCTC
>JBOHRZ010000182.1:0-6296 GCA_050732975.1 Gemmatimonadales bacterium | reverse complement strand
CTCCACCCGCTCGTTCCTCCTGGGCCATTCCCTTGGCGCGATCATGGCGCCTCGCATCGCGAAAGCGGATGGCAAGGTCGCCGGGCTGATCATCATGGCCGGCGCCACCCGCATGCCGCTGATCGATGAGATGAGCCGGCAGTTCGCGTATCTCGACTCGATCGCGGGCGCCGATTCGGCGGCGATGCGAGCGCAACGCGACGCCTTTGCGCCGAGCGCTGCGCGAGTCCGCGCGCTCACGCCGGCGGATTCCGCGGACGATAGACCGATTCCAGGGATGTACGGCACGGGAACACGCTACTGGCTCGACCTCAACCGGTACGATCCTGCGCTGGTGATGCGGCAGGTCCACGTCCCTGCACTGGTGCTGACCGGGTTGCGTGACCATCAGGTTCCCTCGGATCAGGCCGACGCATGGGTCGCGGCAGCGGGCTCCCGCAGCGACATCACCGTCAAGCGCTATCCCGGACTGAACCATCTCTTCATGACGGGGACAGGGAGGCCGTCACCGTCCGACGATGCTGTTCCGGGTCACGTCGACGCGCGAGTGATTGGCGATATTGCTACCTGGATTCTGCGCCAGCGAGCGCACTGACCGATGCAGGTATTGTGGAGGATGGCGGCATGGAGATGGCGTACCGAGAGCGCTGGCAGGCGGAGATCGCGGCGATGCGACGGGTGCTCGCCGGGCTTGGGATGAAGGAGGAGTGCAAGTGGGGTAAACCCACCTGGACGGTGGATGGCAAGAACATCGTCATCATGCAGGGTTTCAAGGAGTACTTCGCGCTGGGCTTCTTTCAGGGCGCCCTTCTGAAGGACCCGAAGAAGCTGTTGGTGCAGTTGGGCCAGGTGCAGGCCGGCCGTGTGATGAAGTTCACCAGCGTAAAGGACATCACGGCGAAGGCGGCGACCATCAAGGCCTGTGTCCGCGAGGCCATCGCCATCGAGAAGGCCGGGTTGCGGGTGAAGAAAAAGAAGACCTCGGACTATCCTGTTCCCGCCGAGCTGACGGAACGATTCCGCAAGGACCCACGTTTCAAGCGCGCCTTCAAGGCGCTGACGCCGGGACGGCAGCGGAGTTACCTCTACCACTTTGGCGGGGCGAAACAGTCGGCGACGCGCGCGACGCGCATCGAAAAGGCGAAGCGAGCGATACTCGAGGGCCGAGGGTTCCTGGAGAGGCGGTAGAGTGCCGCACAACGAGGCTGGACCGGGGTGGGCTTCGCCAGCGGCTTACCACCGAACGATCACATGAAGCGCCTCTCAGCCCCCTGGCCCTGGTTCCTCATGGCGTTCCAGCGTCGCGCGATCCCAATGACCCAATTCAGCGGCGGACGCGTACGTGGTCTCCAGAAAAGCGAGCAGGGTATCGTCAGGGGAAGCCGCTTGGCGGACCGCGTCGTAGGGGAGAACCCATTCGCGGAGATCCTTGCTGTAGAACGCCTCATGCGGTTCCACGACTGCCGAGGAAAACCCCTCCGGTTCGGGGTAGGCATAGCTGTAGAAGAGCGGAAACGGATGCACGGCACCGCCCGGCCAGAAACCGCAACTGCTCACTTCGTGCGAGTAGGCTTCTCGAACGATCCAGTCGGGCAGGTTGGGAATGCCTCCGGGGTGTGGCGGCGCAGGCCGGCCCGAAAACCGTGTGACGGCAAGGTCGAAGCTGCCCCAGAAGAAGTGGACCGGGCTGCACTTCCCGATGAATCGTGCGCGGAACTGCTGAAGCACCCGGTCTGCCTGAACCAGCACGTGCCAGAACCGCGTGGCATAGACCGGGTCATATGAGCGATGTGACCGATCCTCGGCGAACGGCGTGGCATCCGCCAGTTCGTTCGGACGACCGTGGATGGAGACGGCCAGCCCCATCTCGCCGAGCCTGCTGAGCAGTTCACGGTAGAACACGGCCACGGACATCGCGCGCAGCGTGAACGCTGCCTCCTTCCCGTCGGTTGCCTCGATAAGGAGCTGGTGTTCGAGAAAGTCGAAGGTGATCTCGAACGAGCGAGCGCCGTGGGGAATGGGGGAGGTTGTAAGCCCCCGTGCCGTGACGTAGAGCGGGACGTGCCACGAATGGTTGATCCACGGCGTCTGCGCGAGGCGGATCTTCCCGACAATCTGCATCCAGCGATGGAGCGTGGCGAAGGTGTCTTCCCAGGCGTCCAACGGGAGGCTCGGCCACGGATTCTCTGCGCTCATCATTCCAATAATATTGACCCCGGGCTTCGGTACGCCACGTGAATGGCACATGGCGGATGTTTTCGGCCCGGAATGAGAGGAAATGACATGGCTGTTCAGCGGATGGACAACGTCGGCATCGTGGTAGAATCCCTCGATACCGCCATCACCTTTTTCGCCGAGCTGGGCCTCACGCTCGAAGGGCGAGCTATGGTCGAAGGAGAATGGGCCGGGCGGATCACCGGACTGGGCTCCCAGCGCGTCGAGATCGCCATGATGGTCACCCCCGACGGCCACAGTCGGCTCGAGCTGTCGCGATTCCTGACTCCGCCTGTCGTCGCCGATCACCGGAACGCCCCGGTGAACGCGCTCGGCTACCTGCGCGTCATGTTCGCCGTCGACGACATCGACGAGACCCTCGCCAGGCTCCGCAGGCGCGGTGCGCAGCTCGTCGGCGAAGTGGTCCAGTACCAGGACGCATATCGGCTCTGCTACATCCGCGGCCCCGAAGGACTTCTCATCGGGCTCGCCGAGCAGCTCGGGTAAAGTGTTCCCGCGCAGGCGCGAAACACTGGCCGCGCCTCGCGACACTCGGCGTGACAGGCATCGACGTCCTCGACCCACCAGCTCATCCAGCAGCCCTTGTCGGCCTGTTCGCCGGCCGGCGCGCCGAAGGTGCCGGTGTTGCTTCCCTTGCCACGCCCGCCCTGGCCATCACGGCAAAGGAAGATCTCGGCTTTCCCGGAGCTGCTCGCGCCGAAGCTCGTCGGCTCGCCCCAACGCCACCGCTCGTGCCATCCCAACTTGGCGAACCAGGCGAACGACGCCTCCATATCGGACACGTTAAGGATCGGGGTCAGACCTTGGACGCGCATCGGCCGGCTCCGCGGCAGAGAAACGGAAGCGGCGACTTTCCTCGCTGCCTCCGGAGTATCTTTGCAGCATAATACTGAGTTAGCCAGACAGCCGACCGATCTTTGTGGTCGGTGCTTCGAGGCGTAGATTAATGAATGCCGACGGTTCTCCGCTCTGGCCCTTATCGGTTCTTCTTTTATTCCGCGGACCGGGATGAGCCAGCGCACGTACACGTCGCGCGGGACGACTGCTACGCCAAGTTCTGGCTGGAACCGGTGCGACTTGACGACAGCGGCGGATTCAGCCGCAAAGAACTGGGCGCTGTTGAAGCACTGGTGAGTGAGCATGTGGTATCGCTCCGGGAGGCCTGGAATGACTACTTCGCCGATTGATCTCAAGTTGGCCCTGGCGCAGAGCGTCACGGTCACTAACGACACGTTGATTGTGGAGCTCGTCGACGGTCGCACACTGTCCGTACCGTTGGCGTGGTACCCGCGGCTCGCACACGGTGCCCCGCCGGAGCGGGCAAAGTGGGAGTTCATCGGGCGAGGCCACGGAATTCATTGGCCGGCGTTAGACGAGGACATCAGCATCGAGGATTTGCTCGCTGGACGACGATCGGGAGAGAGCCAGGCTTCTTTGCAGCGGTGGCTGGTATCGCGGAAGCCTGCTGGCTAACAGGCAGAGGCGCACGCCGTTAGGTGGCGGGGGCGCTCTCCGGCCTAGCGGTAGACATCGCGCCGATTCCCGACACGGACGACGGTCACGATAAGCCGCTGATCGACGATCTCATAAAGGCTGCGATAGTCGCCTTTCCGGAGACGGTACTTCTCTTGGCCGCTCAGTTTTTCGCAACCCGGCGGGCGTGGACTGCGCGCAAGTCCCGCGATCCTGGTCACGACGCGGCGACGATCTTTGGGCGGGAGTGCTTCGATTTCCTTGGCAGCCGAGCGCTTGATCTCAATGCTATAGCTTGCCACGACGCTTCAGGTCGCGAACCAGGTCCTCAAAGGCGAGTGTGGGTTCTTTCGCCCGGTCGCGAAACGCAGCCAGGTCTTCGGCATCTTCGGCGAGCGTGTTTCGGACGGCGCTGTTCACGAGGTCGGAGATGCTCTGGTCGATCTCGGCAGCCTTGAGGCGGAGGGCCCGGTGGAGGTTCTCGTCGAAGTACACGGTGGCGCGCTTCGCAGCTGGCATGGTCTTGGAATATGACATTATGACGTTATAGCGTGAAGCCGCCACCTAACAAGGTGGCGAACGGCGCCCTTCGCCGCGTATTGGTGCAGTCGTAATCTGCGCCTCAGGGAACCGTGATCGCGTCGTGTCAGGGTTGTTGTGCGGCACCCTGCACGTCCGCGCAACGGCTCCGCGCCACGGGGCCGGTAATCGAAGTTACAGCCAAGGGGTAACTCGATATGCTTGGGCGATCGGGATTCCGGCGGCAAGTGAAATTCCTGCTCAAGGCTTTCGCTGCTGCGCTGCTTGTCGCGATCGTTGCCGGCGCGATCTACGAGCAGATCGGGCGCCGCAGAGACCGGCAACGCCTGCCGCAGGTCGGCCGCTCCGTCGATATCGGCGGCCGCACCCTCAACATCTATTGCTCGGGCCAGGGAAGTCCGGCGGTCATCCTGGATTCCGGTGCGGGAGATCCGGGATTCATCTGGTCGAGTATCCAGCCACAAATCGCAAAGCTCACGCGAGCGTGTTGGTTCGACCGCGCAGGGTACGGATGGAGTGACCCCGGTCCATTCCCGCGCACCGGCGTAGCGATGGCGACAGATCTGCACGCGTTGCTGCGTCGGGCGGACATTCCGGCGCCGTACATCCTGGTCGGTCACTCGCTGGGCGGGTTGAACGCCCGCGTCTATAACGGCCTCTACCCGCAGGACGTCGCCGGCATGGTACTGGTCGACGCAGCGCACGAGGACGAGCCCCGCATGGCGCCACCGTTCATGCTTGGCCGAACCGCACCCCGATTCCTGTGGCGTCCCATCTGGATTGCCGCGCAGGCCGCGCGCATGGTAGGACTCATACGGCTCATGACACCGAAAGTTGCGTTGGCGACCGATCCGGGGCAGCGCACCCGGGAAGAAATCGTTGAAGCGCTGCGCCGGCTGCCCGAGGCGGTTGCAACGATGGCCGATGCCAGCACGCCCGAGAGTTACGCCCAGGCGGCACGCGCCGGCGGGTTCGACGACCGTCCGCTGATTGTACTTACGCGGGGGAACGCCCGACTGCCTTCGAACCCCACGACGATGGATCGGGAATACTTCGCCTACGAGCAGGTCTGGATGCACGAAATCCAGCCCAAGCTTGCACGCCTCTCGACGCGCGGCCGACAGGTGATTGTTGCGCAGAGTGGGCATGACATTCCGGATGAGGCGCCCGAGGCGATCGTCGACGCGGTACGCGAGGTGCTCGGCGATGTGCGGGGCAAGGGGCCATGATTGGCGGGCATTCCGTCCGGGCCGCTCGCTAGTCCGCGTCAGGGTGGGATCGAAGGAGTTCCCAGAGCTCGCGGAGGGTCACGATCGGCAGAGGCGCGCGATCCGCGATGTCCAGCAGATCGCGATCACGAGTGACGAGGACATCCGCCTCGCCCGCGATGGCCTCCGCGATAATCGCAAGATCATCGTTGTCGCGAAGCGCCATCTTGAGCGGCTTGGGGTCTGTGACGATCGTGGCCTGGTGCCGCAGAAAGGCTTCCACTTCGGCGACGACTTGTGTAGAGAGTCGCCATCAGGACGTTCGTGTCGACATAGACCTTCACGAAACGTCGCGGAACACGTCCTCGTCGTTGAGATACCCGCGGGCCTCGGCGAGCGGCATGATCCGGCGGCGCAGATCCTCGAATTGTGCAAGGGCCAGCTGGCGCCGCAGGGCATCACGTACCAACTCGCTCCGGCTGCGGCCGGTGCGGCGCGCGGCCCGAGCCAGTTGCCGCTCGAGCGTCGGGTCCAGACGGATCGTCAGGGCGGAAGTCTTCATGTCATGCAATGTATGACAGGAGTCGCCCTGTCGCGGTGCGCTCCCTCTCACTTGGCTCCGCTCCGTCCGCGGCTGTACTTTGCCACTGGCGGCCATCGGACCGCAGCCTTCCGGCGCTGCGTCGCCGCTCCGAACTCGGCCTGACCTGTGGAGGTCCCAATGTCACGCCAATTCTACCCCGGTGCTTTCGTCGGCTTCCTCATCATCGCCTGCTCCGGCAACCAGCCAACGACTGGCTCCGGCGACACTGGTCTGGAAGGCATCGTCCGGCGCGGCCC
>JBOHRZ010000181.1:0-6320 GCA_050732975.1 Gemmatimonadales bacterium | reverse complement strand
GGTCAGCAGCGCGACGACTTCGCGCTCGGGTTGGCCGTCATGGTGGAGGTGCACCTCGACGTCCGCGATGCCCTGCCGGGCCAGCGCGGCCAGCTCATCGAGAACCCAGGCGTGATACTCCTCGGCCGGATAGAAGAAAGTGTACTGCGGCGGCCGACCGAAATCGTCGCGATGGGCCGCGGCGATCCGCGGCCATCCCGATGTCCACCATGACATCCGCGCTCGGGCGGTTGCCTCGCTCGCGGCGCCGCCGTATGGCTCGAAGTGGTCGGTGAAGATCAGCCAGCACACCGGGGTGCCGCCGGGAAGCGGACGCCAGGCCCGTCGGCGCATCCAGCTGCTCAAAAGTCCAGGAGCCCAGAGTTCGGCGTGACGCGGCAGCATGATTGCCACGAGCTACGTTGCTCCCAACTGTTGCAGGATTTCGCGGGCAGCGTCGGCACGATCAACGACCCGTGGTACAGGTCGGCCCTCCGCCCCGTGCATCACCTCGGAAATCGCGGCGCGCAGTGCTGCGATGTTGCCTTCCGGCGTCACCGCGGAGCGCCCGAACGGGAGCAGGTCGCGGATGCTGCCAACATCGCTGGCGACAAACGGCAGACCGCACGCCATGGCTTCAAGGAGCACCGTCGGAACTCCCTCGGAGCGGGAAGGGAGGACGAAGACATCCGCGGCGCGGTACCAGGGCGCCAGCTCGCTGTGATGCAAGGCGCCGGGAAACCTGACTCTGTCGCGAAGCGCGGCGGAACCCGTCACCGCCCGCGAAAGGCGGTGGCGCTCGGGGCCATCACCCGCCAGCACAAGTTGGAGATCCGGTAAGTCGTCGAGCAGCCCCGCAACGGCATCGAGGGTCCGCTCGACCGCCTTGACCGCGACCATCTGGCCCGCCCAGAGCGCCACCGGCGCCGATGGCGGCAGGCCAAGCGGCTGGCGGGCCGCGGCGCGATCGCCGGCTGCAAAGAGCCGCGGGTCGACGCCGCTGATGAAGTTCGATACCCGGTCCGCCCTGGCGCCCAGCCCGATCACCCTCGCGTGCAGCACGCTCCCCACCGCGAATACGTGGTCCGCCATCGAAAGCGTGGCGGCGATGATGCGCCGGCGCGCCGGATCGGACGTCAGCAGCATGATATCCGATCCGCCGGCGATGATCCCGCAGGGCACGCCATGGCGCCGCGCGTGTCGCAGGGCCACGGTGCCGTCGGGGTCGGTCCAGAACGCCAGGACCGCGTCCGGTCGGAATTCCGTGAAGACCCGTTCGATCGTGGTGCCGATCGACCAGTCCATCATGCGATGATACTGGTTGCGGAGCACCCGGGGAGTGTACCAGTATGTTGGATACGTCTCCGCCGGGGTGATCGGCGTGCTACGTCCGGTCCGCTTCTGCCATGGTATTGGTGCGACGACGTGTACGTCGCACCCTGCCTCGCGCAGCGCTTCGACACGGCTGCGATTGTGCGGGCCCTTGGCCTGTTCCCACGGCGTGGGGTAGACCGTGCTCACGAACAGCAACCGGCGATGAGCGGCGGACGCGGCGGGAGCAGGGGGCATCGCCCGGCCGCTCACGCGGGTTCGAAGGCCCTGAAGTGCCGCCGTCGCCGGCCGCGCACCGCCGGGACGGCCGACGCAGCGGTGGCTGGCGCCTCCTTGCCCTGGTTGCTCAGCACCACTGCCGACGCAATGCCGATCGCCATGTAGGTCAGCGGGTAATAGGCGTTCGACAGGAAGAAGCCGGTCACCCAGCACCCGGTGAAGGCGGCCAGCACGTGGCCGGTGAGTGTGATGGTTTGGTGATCGGGCGGGTTAGCGAACATCGCGTTGCGCCGCATCCGCAGCAGCGAGCGGATCAGGGTGGCGCAGATCAGCAGGTAAGCGGCGAGACCGGCGACGCCGAGCTCGACGCCGTACTGGATGAGCGAATTGTGGGCCGCCCGCTCCGGGCCATTGAGCCATGCGAATTCGGTGGGGAAGTTGTCGATACCGTAACCCCACGGACGGCGGATCATCCACACGATACCGCGCTTCCAGATCGCGATGCGCCCTTCGCTCGATGTATAGTTGTAGTCGGAGCCGCCAAGGTCATCCATCCGGCTCATTTGCCCCCCGGCCAGCGCCATGAATACCATTGCGCCGCCGGCGAGCGCCGCGATCAGGAATACTCGCCGCCATCCTTTGGCACCCACGAGGGCCAGCACCACCGCCGCTGCGATCAACCCGAGGAACCCACCTCGCGACGCGGTCGGGATCACACCGACGATCATCAACAGGCCGGCTGGCACCCAGATGATGCGGCGCCGCACCTTGCCCGCGGCCAGCCAGAATGCCAGCGGAAACGTCGTAGCCAGAACGGCAGCAAGATCATTCGGATCAAGACTGCCGACGCCCTGGCGTGTGATATCGCCGCCGGGCTGCGGCGATAGGTCAGGTTGAATTGTGGCCGATTCGGTGCCGGGCTCATGCGAGAAGTAATTCGAGACGTTGGACGCGGTCACGACCGTGACGATCACGACGTACAGCATTATTACCCATCGCATCGATTTCCGGTCGCGCATCAGCAGCAGGCAGGCGATGAAGACCGCAAGGGCGACCGTGTAGTGGTTGGTCAGGAAGGTCAGCGACCCGGACATCCAGATACCGAGCGGGATGGTGATGATGGCGAGAGCCAGCAGTAATGCCACCAGACGCAGTTGCGGCGACGCCCTCCACACCTTCCGCCAGGCGTCTATCGGCGTAGTGAGCGTCAGGGTTATGAGCATGACGGCCATCATGGTCCACAGCAGGCGCGGTACCGCCAGCACCGGGAAGAGTTCGTGCAGACGGGCCACCGCGAACCCGAGATAGATCCCGAGGATCGGCGCCAGGACAGCTTCCCGCCGGCTGACGTGATCGAATGCGAAGCTCGAGCCGCGTGGGCGCTTGGTCTGCGCCGATTCCAGCACGGCGCGGACATGTGCCGTCGCTGACATCTGCCCCGCGCTGTTGCCCCTGCCGGCGATCGGCGTGTCACCGAATGACGTCATGCGGCCCTCTCGAAGGCGATCCCGGTGCCGGCGTAGTATTGGTCGTACCGCCGCATGGTCGCGGCAACGTCGAACCGTCGGCGGATCTCTTCGCGCGCGGCATTCGCCATGGCGCGAGCCATCTCCGGGCGACACAGCAACCGGATCACCGCTCTGGCCAGCGCCGCGGCGTCGTCGGCCGCGACCAGCGCACCGCAATCCACGTGGCCGATCACTTCGCGATTGCCGCCGACATCGGTGGCGACTACGGCGAGGCCGCTGGCCATCGCTTCGAGCAGCGCCAGGGAAATCCCCTCACTGCGCGACGGCAACACGAACACACTGGCGGCGTCGAGGTACGGCCGAACGTCGTCCACGGCGCCCACGAACGCGACCTGCGCATCGAGGCCCAGAGTGCGGACCTGCGCTTCGAGCGCCCGGCGCGCCGGGCCATCGCCGACCACTTCGAGGTGCGCGCCGGGAACTTCGCGGGCGATGACCACCATGGCGTCGACCAGCACATCCTGACCCTTGATCGGGTCGAGCCGGCCGACATGCACGATGCCATGCGCCGATCGCGGCCCATGCGCCGCCGGACGGAAGCGGATCACGTCGATCCCGTTGGTCACCACGTCGACGCCGCGGCGCGACATGATACCGAGCTCCAGCAGCTGCCGGCGGGTGTCGGCCGACACGGCGATGACCGTATCGAACTGGCCGGCCGTCCACCGTCGCAGTCGCAGGATCGCCGGTCGCAGGTCCGACACCCGCCCATGCTCCGTGTGCACCAGCACGGTACCCGGCCGCCGCCAATGCCGCAGCATCTGGCCGAGCCCGGCCGCAATCTGCGGCGCAGCATTGTGGGTATGGACCACCGTCGCGCCGGTACGGCGCAACCACGTGCCAAGATGCCATGCCGTGCGGACCGCACCGGGACGCTGCGCCTCGGCCAGCAGTCGCACCGGAACGCCGGCCGCCTCGAACGCGGGAACCAGGTCGCCGAGGGCGTGAAGACAGACCACGTCGACCCGGTCGCCTTCGGCGCGCTGGCGCCGGGCCAGCTCGAGAACCACCCGCTCGGCGCCGCCGTGGCGGACCGACGTCACGACGTGCACCACCGAGCGCGTTACCAGGCGGGAACCACTTGATAGACATCGTGGACCAGCGTCGGAACGATGTCGTGCGCCAACCGGTCTGCCGCCGGTGCGTCGATGGTGGGCGAGAGCGGCACCACGATGCGGACCAGCGCCTCTTCGGTGCGACCGCGCAGCACGGCATCACGAAACAGCTCGTACTTCACCCGCAGTTCGTCGTGCGCCACCCGGCCGCGGCCCTGGTACCAGTAGTAGACCAGAGCCTGTTCGCCGCCGTTTGCGATACGATAGCGATTGATGGTCACGGGCCCGCTCGCGGTCGGATACGTCCCGACACCGGCGTCGACCGGCTCCCATCCCGCGGCCGGGAGGCAGTTCTTCGGCGAATGGATCGTCTTGCCCTGGTGCTGCTCGTCGTAGTAGCCGACATACACGCTGAATGTCGGACGCCCCGCCGGCGTGTACACGCGGAACACATAGTTCGTCATGCCGGCGACCAGCCGCTGGTCGGTGTCCACTGTGTCGTCCGTTGCGACGGCACCGAGGAGCGAGGGAGCCACCCGGGTAATCGGCGCCCGCAACGGTGTCGACGTCGCCCGTCGCGCGATCAGCACGCCGTTGAGCGCGAACCCCACGAACAGGATCGCCGCCGGCGTCCACCGTTGGCCGATCGTCATCGCGAACTCCGCGCGGCACGGGCCGACCGCACCCGGTCACCGGTCCATCGCATCAGCGCCGCGACCGCGCCGAGCACCAGAAATGCAATCGAGAACATCAGCCATCCCGCGTTGCGATGCAGCGCGCCCACGCCCCACGAAGGATTCACGAAGTACACCAGGAACGCCGTCAGGAAAATCCGGATCGCGTTGACCAGGACCGCCACGGGAATCGCCAGCATGACCAGCAGGAGGCGCGACGGCCACCCCCGCAGATAGAGGCCGCCGATCAGCACACCGAGGGCCAGCAGTGCGGTGAGCGACCGCAACCCGCTGCACGCCTCCGCCACGAAGAGTCGCTGGCCGGGAAAGCCGACCTGCCAGTTGGGCGGCAGGTTGATCACGTTGCCGGTGGTGACCACCGGCATATGCCGCCAGTGGATCATCGCCGTGGCGAGCTGTGACGCCCGGAATTGCAGCGGAATTGCCATCAGGTTGGTGAGAATCGCCGGAAGCGGGATTGCCAGCGGCAGCAGGATCATCGGCAGCCACCAGCGGCGTACCTGCACCCAGCCCGCGAAGTAGACCACCAGCGCCAGGCCGGCGAGCCAGATCGAAAGGCGCTGGGTGAACAGTTCCGCCGCGATCGATCCCAACGCGCGCAACAGTACCGCCGCGACCAGCAGGGTGATGCCCGCGCGCACGTTGGGGCGGGCCTCGGGATCGATGCCCGATCGCCATGCCAGCCAGAGGCCCACTGGAAAGAGCAGCAGGCCATGGCCCGCGTCGGGGTCGGTCCACCACTCGTGGACCAGCCCGGCGAACGGCGGCGCGAACAGCGCCACGAATGCGATGCCGAGCGCCACCGCCGGGACAGCCGCCCGCCAGTGGCGCAGCCCGGCCAGCAATGCCGGCCGGGCCGCAGTCTGCTCGACCGAAGTCGCTACCATCCACCCTTCCTGAACAGCATCACCGGAATGGTCTTGAGCATGATCCGGACATCCTCCCAGACGGTGCGGCGCTCGATGTACTCGAGGTCGTGCGCCACTTTGCGCTTGACATCGTCGACCGATGTGTCGTACTGCAGATGTACCTGGGCATGCCCGGTGATCCCCGGTGGAACCCGCTGACGCTGGGCGTAGTTCGGGACCTGCTGCCGCAACTGCGAGAAAAGCTGCGGCCGCTCCGGACGCGGGCCCACCAGATTCATGTCGCCCCGGAGCACGTTGAGCAGCTGCGGCAGTTCGTCGAATCGGCAACTGCGCAGGAAGCCGCCCACCGGCGTCAGGCGGTGGTCGTTGGTGCGGGCCCAGACGGCGTGTCCGGATGCTTCGGCATTGACGTGCATGGTGCGGAACTTCACTATCACGATCGGTCGTCCGCCGCTGTCGTCCATCCGCCGGCTGTCCCCGCGGCGCGCACCGTTGCGACGGTCCTGCCGGTAGCGCGAATCGCGTCCCACCCGGACCTGCCGGTAGAACACCGGACCCCGCGACGTCAGCTTGACGGCGATGGCAATCAGGATCCAGACGGGCAGCGTCACCAGCAGCAGGATCTACGCGACCGCCACATTG
>JBOHRZ010000180.1:0-6324 GCA_050732975.1 Gemmatimonadales bacterium | reverse complement strand
ATGATGGCACGGGTGCGTCGCGGCTACCCCCGCGACGCCGCGGCGGCGATTACCGCCGCGATCCGTCATGTCGATCCCGAGGCGGCGGTCACCGACGTGGCACCGATGCAGGAGGTCATGGCGGCGAGCGTCGGGAGGCCGCGGTTCTATCTCCTGCTCCTCGGTACCTTCGCGGCGATCGCCATGCTCCTCGCGCTGGCGGGCCTCTACGGCGTGATGAGTTACGTGGTGGCGCAGGGGACGCGCGACATCGGCATCCGCGCCGCATTGGGCAGCGGCACCACCAAGATTCTCGGCATGGTCGCGCTTCAGGGGATGCGGCTGGTGGGGATCGGCCTGGCGATCGGATTGGTCGCGAGCATCTATACCACGCGGCTGATCGGCGGCCTGCTGTACGGCGTCTCACCGCTCGACTTCCCGACCTGGGTGGCCACGGCCGCGCTGCTCGCGCTCGCGGCGCTGGTGGCGGCGCTGGTTCCGGCGGTTCGCGCCACCCGCGTCGACCCGGCGACGGCGATGCGGGTGGAATGACGAATCAGGCAAGCGGATAGAAGAGAGAGGAGAGAGGATAGAAGCGGCCGGGGCCTGCAGGCACGCATCTCTCCTCTCTCTTCTCTCTTCTATCAGTGCGCAGCGAGAAGCTGATCGAGCTCCCGCAGGTCCACCGGCTTGACGGTGTGCGCGTCGACACCTGCCTGGTGTGCCCGCTGCCGGTCGCGAAGCTGCCCGTATCCGGTCATCGCGATGATCCGAACGCCGTCGTGCCGCTGCTCACGGAGCCGCCGGCAGACTTCGTAGCCATCCATCCCGGGGAGGCCGAGGTCGAGGAGCACCACGGCGCGATCCTGCGCGGCGACCAGTTCGAGCGCGGTGGGCCCGTCGTGCGCGACGATCACATCGTGCCCATGGAGGCGCAGCAGCATCGCCAGGCTCTCGGCCGCATCGTGATTGTCGTCGACGACCAGGATCCGCTGCGGCGAAGCCGTTGCGGTGGTGGTATTGAACGAGGGCGCGACGGTGACATCGTCGCCGACCGCGATGGTCGGCAGCGTGATGGTGAACAGGCTGCCGCGGCCCACGCCATCGCTCGTGGCGCGCACGGTCCCGCCGTGCAGTTCGACCAGCGTCTTGACCAGCGACAACCCGATCCCCAGGCCGCCCTGGAGGCCGTCGATGCCGCGGTCGCCCTGGGTGAAGAGGTCGAAGACCCTCGGCATCGCCTCCGGCGAGATCCCGATGCCGCGGTCACGCACGGTGATCATCGTGTGGCCGTTCGCCGTCTCCACCGCCAGCTCGATCCGGCCGCGCTCCGGCTGGTACTTCGCCGCGTTGTTGAGCAGGTTCGCCACCACCTGGGTGAGCCGGGTCATGTCACCGTACACCTTGATGGTGAATTCCGGCTGCGTCACCACCAGTTCGTGATGCTGCGCCGTGATCAGCGGCCGCGACGTCTCGACCGCGGCGGCGATCACGGTGCCAAGGTCGAGCGGTGCGTTGCGAAGCTTGATCTTGCCCTGGCTGATCCGCGAGACATCGAGCAGGTCGTCCACCAGCCGGGTGAGCTGCGCCGTCTGCCGCGTGATCACTTCGCGACACCACGTCGCCTCGCGGTCGGGAGCATCCTTGGCGCGCAGGATGTCGACCGCGTTGCGGATCGGCGCCAGCGGATTGCGCAACTCGTGCGCCAGCAGCGCCAGGAACTCGTCCTTGCGCCGGTCGGCTTCCTGCAGGGACCGCGACAGTTCGAGCTGCCGGCTGACCGACGCCTCCAGCGCGGCCGTTCGCTCGGCCACGCGACGTTCCAGTTCGGCGGCGAGGCGTTCGGTGTCGCGCGTCTTCCGGTACAGCTCGATGAAGACCCGGACCTTCGCCCGCAGGAGGTCCGGCACGATCGGCACCGAGACGTAATCCACGGCGCCGGACTCGTAGCCCTTGAGCTGGTCGAGGTCGGTGAGATGCACGGCGGAGACAAAGATGATGGCCGTCTTCTGATAGCGGGGATGGCCGCGAATGATCCCGGCGAGCTCGAACCCGTCGATCTCCGGCATGCTGACATCCATCAGCACGACGGTGATCTCCTTCCGCAGCAGATGTTCCAGCGCCTCCTTGCCGGAGTTCGCCTTGATGAGGTTCTCGCGCAGCGGATTGAGAATCGCCTCGTACGCGAGCAGCTTGGCGGGCTGATCGTCCACCAGCAGGATGTTGACGGGATCCTCGGCGGTCATCGGGCGCCTACCGGTGAAGCCAGAGCCGCAACGCCGACAGGAGCTGCTCGGTGTTGACCGGTTTGGCGAGATAGTCCGACGCACCCGCTTCGAGGCACTTCTCCCGGTCGCCTTTCATCGCCTTGGCGGTGAGTGCCACGATCGGCAGCCGCCGGAACGCCGCCTCGCCCCGGATGGTGTGCATGGTTTCGTAGCCGTCCATCCCCGGCATCATGATGTCCATCAGCACGATGGCGATCCCCGGCACGCTGTTCAGCATGTCGATCGCTTCGAAGCCCGTTCCCGCGGAGATCACTTCCATGCCACGACGCTCGAGCACGCTGCTCAGCGCAAAGATGTTGCGGACGTCGTCGTCGACCACCAGCACCTTCTTGCCGACCAGGTCCTCGTCGCCATGGTGCAGGCGATCGAGCATCTGCTGCTTGTCGGCCGGGAGGTCGGCGATCACGCGATGGAGAAAGAGCGTCGTCTCGTCGAGGAGTCGCTCGGGCGACTCGACGCCCTTCACCACCACGCTGCGGGCCAGCGAATGCAGCCGGGTGTCCTCCTCCGCCGAGAGCGCCTTGCCGGTGAAGACCACGACGGGAAGGTCGCAGAGGTCGGTATCGTCGCGCATCCGTTCCAGTACCTCGAAGCCGGACATGTCCGGCAGCCGGAGGTCGAGGACCGCGCAGTCCCAGCGCTCGCGCTGCAGCGTATCGAGGGCTTCGGTGCCGGTCGAAGCCGTCGCGATCTCGATGTCATCGTGGCCCAGGAGCGCCTCGATGCTGCGCTGTTCGGCTTCGTTGTCCTCGACGACGAGGAGGCGCTTCCGCCGTGGTGCGGCGTACTCGCGAATCCGCGATAGCGCGGCTCCGATCCGCTCCGGTGTGCTCGGCTTGGCGAGATAGCTGAACGCCCCGCGCGCCAGCGCATCCTGGCGGTCCTCGTCGAGCGTGACGATCTGCACCGGAATGTGCCGCAACGCCGGATCCTGCTTGAGCTGGTTGAGCACCGTCCATCCCAGCATGTCCGGAAGGAAGATGTCGAGCGAGACGGCCGTGGGCCGGTACTGCTGCGCCAGGGGGAGCGCGTCGCCCCCCCGCGCGGTGACCAGCACCTTGAACCCCTGCTGGTGCGCCTCATCGATCAGGATCCGTGCGTACCCGGGATCATCCTCGACGATGAGCAGCGCGGGGTCACCGACGGTGATCTCGTTGCGATCGTCGGGGATCGGCTCAGCGGGGTGCTCCGCCGACCGCGCCACGGCATGGACCGCCGTGGTACGCAGGGCCGCCGTGATTCTCGAATCCGACGTGCTGCCCGGCCCGACATACGTCAGCGGCAGATACAGCGTGAAGGTGCTGCCCAGGCCCGGCGTGCTGTGCAGCTGGATCTCGCCGCCGAGCAGCGTGGCGAGCTCGCGGCTGATGGCGAGGCCCAGGCCGGTCCCGCCATACTTGCGGCTGGTGCCGGCGTCCGCCTGCTGGAACGCCTCGAAGATCATCCGTTGCTTCTCCGGCGCGATCCCGATCCCCGTGTCGGAGACCTCGAACGCCACCACCGCGCCGGCGTGGCGGAGCAGGGAATGGTCGGGCGACCACCCCGAGACCGCCGGTGACACCCGCAGCCGCACGCCGCCCTGCTCGGTGAACTTGAACGCGTTGGAGAGCAGGTTCTTGAGTACCTGCTGGAGGCGCTTCGAGTCGGTGATGATCGAAGTCGCCACTCCCGGCTCGACCTGCACGTCCAGTCCCAGGTTGCGGGCGTCTGCTTCGTGCCGGAACGGCCGCGCCACCGTCTCGAGGACATCGCTCACGCCGATCGTCTCCGCCACGACGGTGACCGTTCCCGATTCGATCTTCGACAGGTCGAGAATGTCGGTGATCAGGTTGAGGAGATCGGTGCCGGCGCCGTGAATCGTCCGCGCGAACTCCACCTGTTTGTCGTTGAGGTTCCCTTCGGAATTGTCGCCGAGCTGCTGGCCGAGGATCAGGATGCTGTTGAGCGGCGTCCGCAACTCGTGCGACATGTTGGCCAGGAATTCCGACTTGTACTTCGACGTCAACGCCAGCTCGGTGGCCTTCTCCTCCACCGAGCGCCGCGCCTGCTCGATTTCCTCGTTCTTCCGCTCGACTTCGGCGTTCTGCTCGGCAAGCTGCTGCGCCTTCTGGGCGAGCTGGTCGTTGGTCTGCTGCAGTTCGCGCTTCTGCGTCTGCAGCTCCGCCGCCAGCTGCTGCGACTGCTTGAGCAGCCCCTCCGTCCGCATCGTCACCTCGATGCTGTTGAGCACGATCCCGATGCTCGCCGTGAGCTGTTCGAGGAAGGCGACGTGCGATGGGGTGAAGGTGCCCAGCGACGCCAGCTCGATCACCGCCTTGAGCTCGTCCTCGAACACCACCGGCAGGACGATCACGTTGCGCGGTCGCGCCTGGAAAAGACCCGAGGCGATCGGCACCGTGTCGTCGGGGAGCGAGTTGAGCACCATCGACCGCCGTTCGGCGGCGCACTGCCCGAGGAGTCCCTCCCCCAGCCGGATCAGGTGACGATGCCCGTAGTCGCCGTCGTCGGCGAACGACGCGATCAGGCGCAACTCGTTGCCGCCCGGCCCTTCCATCCGGTAGATCACTCCCTGGTGCGCGTTGACCAGCGGCGTCAGCTCGGAGAGCAGCATCCTGCCCACCGCGCCGAGGTCGCGCTGGCCCTGCAGCATGGTGTTGAAGCGCGCCAGATTGCTCTTGAGCCAGTCCTGCTCGGTGTTGCGATGGGTGGTGAGCCGCAGGTTGTCGATCATGGTGTTGAGGTTGTCCTTCAGCTCCGCCACCTCGCCACGGGCATTCACCTGAATCGACCGGGTGAGATCGCCCTGCGTCACCGCGGTGGCCACCTCGGCAATAGCGCGGACCTGCGTGGTGAGGTTCGCGGCGAGAAGGTTCACATTGCCGGTGAGGTCGCCCCACGTTCCGGCGGCGCCCGGCACATTGGCCTGCCCGCCGAGCCGTCCTTCGACCCCGACTTCGCGCGCCACCGTGGTGACCTGATCCGCGAACGTCGCCAGCGTCGCCGTCATGTTGTTGATCGTCTCGGCCAGGGCGGCGACTTCGCCCTTGGCGTTGACGGTGAGCTTGGGCTGGAGATCGCCGTTGGCCACTGCCGTCACCACCTTCACAATGCCGCGCACCTGCTCGGTGAGGTTGGCCGCCATCACGTTCACGTTGTCGGTGAGATCCTTCCACGTGCCGCTCACGCCGGGCACCTTGGCCTGACCGCCGAGCTTCCCCTCCGATCCTACTTCGCGTGCCACGCGGGTCACTTCGGCGGCGAAGGCGTTGAGCTGGTCGACCATGGTGTTGATCGTGAGTTTGAGCTCGAGGATCTCCCCTTTCACGTCGACCGTGATCTTGCGCGACAGATCGCCGCGCGCCACGGCGGTGGTGACTTCGGCGATATTGCGGACCTGCGTGGTGAGATTGCCGGCGAGGAGGTTGACGTTGTCGGTGAGGTCCTTCCACGTCCCCGCGACCCCGGATACCACCGCCTGCCCGCCGAGCTTGCCGTCGGTCCCCACTTCGCGCGCGACGCGGGTGACTTCGGCGGCGAACGAACGAAGCTGCTCGACCATGCGGTTGAGCGTTTCCTTGAGGTTGAGCAGCTCGCCGCGGACGTCGACCGTGATCTTCTTGGAGAGGTCGCCGTTGGCGATCGCGGTGGCGACTTCGGCAATGTTGCGGACCTGGCCGGTGAGGTTGCTCGCCATCGAGTTGACGCTGTCGGTGAGGTCCTTCCACGTCCCGGCGACACCGGGCACCTCCGCCTGGCCGCCGAGCTTCCCGTCGGTGCCGACCTCGCGGGCGACGCGCGTCACCTCGCCGGCGAAGGAGTTGAGCTGATCGACCATCGTGTTGATGGTGTTCTTCAATTCCAGGATCTCGCCGCTGACGTTCACCGTGATCTTGCGCGACAGGTCGCCACGGGCCACCGCCGTGGTCACTTCGGCGATGTTACGGACCTGTCCCGTGAGGTTGCTCGCCATCGAGTTCACATTGTCGGTGAGATCCTTCCAGGTCCCCGCCACGCCCGACACCGTGGCCTGGCCGCCGAGCTTCCCTTCGGTACCGAC
>JBOHRZ010000179.1:0-6332 GCA_050732975.1 Gemmatimonadales bacterium | reverse complement strand
GATCAGGACCGCGGCGACGGCGCCAAGCGAGGCACCGCCGGACATGCCGAGGAGCCAGGGCTCGGCGAGCGGATTGCGGAGCAATGCCTGCAGCGCGGCACCGGCGACGGCCAGCGAGCCACCGACGCCGAATGCGAGTACCACGCGCGGGAAGCGGAGGGCACGAACGATCGTGGCGTCAGGCGCATTGCTGCCGCGCAGCGCGGCGATCACCGTCGCCGGCGAGAACGGCACCGCACCGATCAGGACGCCCGCGACGCATGCGACGGCGGCGCCCGCGATCAGGACCAGCAGGGTGACAGTATGCCGGGAGTGGTGTCGTGCCGCCAAAAGAAATCGCCCGTCTCCTGGAGGCAGGACGGGCGTTATCGCACACCATGACCGCGGACGCGGGCGCCGGAGGCGAGCACGCCACCGTTCCCTCCCCCGAGGGATTGCTGGTGGCGCGAGCGGAGAGGTCTCCTGGCTCCGGGCTATCGTCGCTCGCCTTCCCGAGGTGTGAACCCAGTGGCGTGGTGAGCGATGACCTGCTACTGCCCGTTACAGTGGCGGGGCCGCGCCGGTATCACACCGGACTTCCGAGTGGCTCCGTTCGCAATGGACCGCAACGTAGAGTCGGGTCCGGATGTTGGCAAGACGATCCCCGACGATCAGCCGGTGCGGCGGAGCGCCCATGCGGTCACGCCGAGCAGCAATGCCGCCATGATCGCCACCAGGAGCGGCACGACCCATTTCGGCGCCGCGGCATTGCTGAATCGGAGAATCAGCGGAGTGCCGGCCGTCAGGCGCCCCTGCCACCGGGCGTACTCCTTGCCGCCGATGGCGGTGTCGGCGCGCACGAAATCGCCCACCACCCGCATGGTGCGGTCGTCGCTGATCACGTTCGAGATCGGAGCGCTCACGTCGACTGGAACGGAGAACTCGCGGGTATCGGGCGGAATCTGGTAATCGATCTCGACGTCGCGCTCGCCTGGCGGGATCGCGGCGAAGAGTCCGAACACCGGCCCCGAAAATTGCATCGCGCTGGCGGCGAACCCCGAATTGCCCGGGCGCGCGTTCACCGCGAATCCCGACAGGCGAACCTGCCAGGTCGGGCGGGTCGAATCGGCCGAGACCCGGGTCAGGGAGCCGCGATTATCGAGCACGAACAGGTCGACCACGTCGCGCACGCCGTCCGCGGTGACATTGGAGACGATGAGATGCCGGGCGGCGAGCCGCACCGGAGCGGCGGACGAGGTGTCGTAGACGGTGATCACCGCCGCCGAATCGTCGCCGGCCGGCGGCACGATCGGCGTGCCGAAGTATTCGATCCCGTCCCACCGGGCGCTTACGAGATAGACGGCGCCGGTGTCGGCGTTGAAACTGAAGGCGAAGCGGCCGTCGCCTGCGGCGTGGGTCGAATCTATCGGCCCTGAGGCGCCGGTCGTGACGCGATGCAATGCTACCCGCGCGTCCGGTACCGCGATGGTGTCGGCGCCGGTGACACGAACGACACGCCCCGTCACGCGGATCGGCGACGGGGCTGCAACAGCGAGGAGCGCCGCGGCAATCAGCAGGTCAGGTCCCGGCGTCCCAGCTGGCGAGGTACCGGCGCTGTTCGTCGGTGAGTGAATCGATCCCGGTTCCCATCGCCGCCAGCTTGAGCGACGCGATTTCGGAATCGACCGACGCCGGAAGGCGGTGCACCTTCCGGTCGAGCTTGCCCTGCTGGGTGACCAGGTATTCGGCCGCCAGTGCCTGATTGGCGAACGACATGTCCATGACCGACGCCGGGTGCCCTTCGGCCGCCGCGAGGTTGATCAGGCGCCCTTCGGCGAGCACCAGGATCCGCCGACCGTCGACCAGGTACTCGTCAACGAAGTTGCGCACCTCCCGGCGGCCGGTGGAGATCGACGCAAGAGCATCGAGATCGAGTTCGACATTGAAATGTCCCGAGTTGCAGACGATGGCGCCGTCCTTCATGCGGCTGAAGTGCTCGGCCCGGATCACATGCACGTTGCCGGTCAGGGTGCAGAAAACGTCGCCGACCGGAGCGGCGTCGCCCATCGGCATGATGTCGAAGCCGTCCATCCGTGCCTCGAGGGCGGCAACCGGATCGACCTCGGTCACGATCACCCGCGCCCCGGCGCCCCGGGCGCGCATCGCCAGGCCGCGCCCGCACCAGCCATATCCGGCGACGACAAAATTGCTTCCCGCCACCAGCACATTGGTCGCGCGCACGATGCCATCAAGCGTCGACTGGCCGGTGCCGTAGCGATTGTCGAACATGTGTTTGGTGCGCGAATCATTCACGGCCACGACCGGGAAGGCGAGAATCCCCTGCTCCGCCATGGCGCGAAGGCGGATCACTCCGGTGGTGGTCTCCTCGGTCGAGCCGGTGACCCGCGCGACCATCGCCTTGCGTTCGGCGGCCGGCAAGGCTTCGACCATCCGCCGGATCGGCGGCGCCAGGTCGTCGAGTCGTCCGAGCTGAATCAGGTGGAGTGATCCGACCAGGTCGGCGCCGTCGTCCTGGGTGAAATCGGGGCCGAACGCCAATGCCTGGGCGATGTGGGTGTAGTAGGTGTCGTGATCCTCGCCGCGGATCGCGTAGACGTGGACGCCGTGATCGCGCACCAGGTGCGCCGCGACATCGTCCTGCGTCGATAACGGATTCGACGCACACAACGCCACTTCGGCGCCGCCGGCGCGCAGGGCACGCATCAGGTTGGCGGTTTCGGTGGTGACGTGCAGGCAGCACGACACCCGGCGTCCGGCCAGCGGCCGTTCACGAAGGAAGCGCTCCCGGATCTGGCGCAGCACCGGCATCGACCGTTCGGCCCATTCGGTGCGGCGGCGGCCTTCGTCGGCGAGCTCGGCGTCGGCGATATCGTGTGCTGCGTCGAGAGAAGTGCTGGTCATGGCTGGCTCACGCTTTCAAGGCGGTGCGAAGTTCGCTGACGTGCTCGAGTCGTTCCCACGGAAAATGATCGACGCGCTGGGGGCGACGGCCCGGCTCCTGATACACGCCGCGCACCGGAACGCGGCCGAAGTGTCCATACGCGGCGGTCACCGAGTACATCGGCTGGCGGAGCCGCAGCTCGGCGATGAGGTGGCCGGGCCGCAGATCGAACACCTGCTTCACGGCGCGCTCGAGTCGCTCGTCGGGGGCGACCCCCGTGCCGAAGGAGTTGACGTACACCGACACCGGTTCGGCCACGCCGATCGCGTACGCCGCCTGCACTTCGCAGCGCCGCGCCAGGCCGGCGGCGACAATGTTCTTGGCGACGTGCCGCAGAGCGTACGCCGCCGATCGATCGACCTTGGTCGGGTCTTTGCCGCTGAAGGCGCCGCCGCCGTGCCGGGCCATCCCGCCATAAGTGTCGACGATGATCTTCCGGCCGGTGAGTCCCGCGTCGCCGTGGGGACCGCCGATCACGAATCGACCGGTGGGATTGACGTGAAAGCGGGACCGCCGGGGATCGAACCCGAAGTCGGCCAGCACCGGGCGGATCACGTCGGCGATCATCGCCTCGCGAATCTCGGCGTGCCGCAAGGCGCGCTTGCCCACCCGTTCGTCGTGCTGCGTCGAGAGCACCACCGCGCGCACGGCCACGGGACGGTCGCCGTCGTACTCTACCGAGACCTGGGTCTTGCCGTCGGGCCGCAACCAGGCGTGACGCGGCGTGCCGTCGGTGCCCCGTCGCGCCGCCGCGAGGCGCTGCGCCAGCCGGTGCGCCAGCATGATCGGCAACGGCATCAGCTCCGGCGTCTCATCGGTGGCGTAGCCGAACATCATCCCCTGGTCGCCGGCGCCGTGATTGTCCGCGTCGCCGCTCACGCCGCGGTCGATGTCTTCCGATTGCCGATCGATGGACGTGATCACCGCGCAGGTGCGGTAATCGAATCCGAACTGCGCGTCGGTGTACCCGATCCGCTCGATGGTCTGCCTGACGACGTCGGGAATATGCACATACGCGGTGGTGGTGATCTCGCCGGCCACGACCGCCATTCCGGTCGTGACGAGGGTCTCGCAGGCCACGCGGGCCATCGGGTCGCGGGCCAGAATCGCGTCGAGGATCCCGTCCGAAATCTGATCGGCCACCTTGTCAGGGTGGCCTTCGGTCACGGATTCGGAGGTAAACACGTGCTTCATGACGATCCCGCCGACGCGTTAATTGATGGACTCAGCGCGCTAGATGTTGCGGCGCAAGCTAGCAACCACCGAAGGTCGCGGCAACGAACCGGATTGATCGACGAGGCGGATATCGATGTACTCGGCCAGCACGTCACGCAGCGCGACCTGGACCTCGGTCGCCGTGGTCGCCTGCAGGGCCCGCGCGGCCGCGGCGCTCGCCGCCGACTTCGGAATGCTGCGCACCACCCACTTGACCAGCGGGATTGCCGGCGGAGCTACACTGAGGCGATCGTAGCCAAGCCCGAGCAGCAACGTCGCCGCAATCGGGTCGGACGCCATCTCGCCGCAGACCGAGGCCGGGATGCCGGCGCGTGCCGCGGCGCTCCGCACCTGATGCAGTTGCCGCACCATGGCCGGGTGCAGCGCGTTGAACCGTGCCGCCAGGCGCGCATTGCTGCGATCCACCGCCAGGGTATACTGGGTGAGGTCGTTGCTCCCGACGCTGAGGAAGGCTGCCGAGTGCGCCAGTTCCTCGGCCAGCACGACGGCCGCCGGCGTTTCGATCATGATACCGACCGGCACCGACGGCGCCGCCCGGATCCCGTCCGCCTCGAGCGCCGCGGCGGCGTCGGCCAGCAGCGCCTTGGCCTCGGCCACCTCTTCCAGCGAGATGATCATCGGCAGCATCAGCGAAATGTTCCGGTCGGCGGCGGCACGCAGGACGGCGCGCAGTTGCGGTACAAATACTTCCGGGTGATCGAGACAGACCCGGATCGACCGCCATCCGAGGAAGGGATTCGGTTCGTGCGGCGCCGCGAAGGCGGCGGGAAACTTGTCGCCGCCCAGATCGAAGGTCCGAACGATTACCGGCTGACCACCGAACGCCGCGCCGACCCTGCGGTAGTACTCGGTTTGTTCGTCCTCGGTCGGCAACGACGTCCTGCCGGTCAACAGGAATTCGGTGCGGAGCAACCCGACGCCCTGAGCGCCGTGGTGCACCGCCGCTTCGTCCCACCAACCGCCGGCTGCCCCATAAAGCGCTACACCGGTTTCGGCGCGGGCATAAAGCACGCAATTGGCAGCGTGCGCCTTGCGCGACGGTGAAATCAGGCCGGCAATAAGCAGCGTGCCCCAAACGAGGCTCCACCCCATCTTGGATCGCATGAAATGCCCCCCGGCTGCGGACGGCCGTGCGGGCCGTCGGTTTCTGCGATAACCGGGATTAGCCGGTTAAGCTCATTGGCAGCCGGTATGAAACCGCAGGTCGCGTCGGAAAATCACCATAATTCTTAACGAATCGCTGAAAAAAATGACCGGTTCGTACTTGAACGCGGAGTACCTTCGGAGAAATACGCGCATAACGCGCTATTGCTTACAATCGGAAGCCGAGCGCTTCGAGCTCCTGCTTCATAGACGGCTCTTCAAGAATCGCCCGAAAGCACCGCACCGGCTCCCGCTCCAGCCGATTTTTCGGGACGATGAAATCGTAATGCTCATCCTGGGCGGGGATAAATCCGAGCCCGTATTGCCGGGCGACGCTCTCGATCGCCACTCCCCAATCGGCGCGGCCTTGCGCAACGGCCGCGGCGACGGCGTTGTGCGATTTAGGTTGCGACCAATAGCCCGGCGGCTGCTTTCCGCCAAGCAGGCGGTCGGTCAGGATGCGGGTGCCGCTGCCGGCGTTGCGGTTGACCATCAGGCAATCGGGTGCGGCCCAAGCCGCCGCGATCGCGTCGCAAAGGGAGCGGCCTTCGAAGCGCAGATCGCCCTTGCGGTGCACAATGCCCTGCAGCCGGCGATAGCCTGAGACAAGCGTCAACGCACCGGTCAGGAACGGTCGGTTATATTCGTTGCTCTCGGGATCCATCAGGTGCACCGGTGCGATGTCGCACTCGCCGCGGTTGGCAGCGGCGAGACCGCCCATGCTGCCGACATTGAGCGCCTTGACCGAGATCCCCCCAGCGAAGAGCCGGCCGATCAACAGGTCGAGGCCGACGCAATGGCTGCCGATGACGGTGAGATCGGCGAGGCGGGCTTGGCCGATCAACCGCACCTCGACCAGCGTCTCGGCCGGGACCCTTTCAACGTGCCGGTCGATGGTGATGAACCCGTCGGCCTGGCTGAAGGTCGTAACCGCCCCGGACCCTTTGGCGGTCGGATAGGCGGCGAGCGCATCGCCATCGCCGGTTCGCGCGAGCGACACCATCAGATATTC
>JBOHRZ010000178.1:0-6355 GCA_050732975.1 Gemmatimonadales bacterium | reverse complement strand
ATCGAAACCTCGACCCCGACGCGAGCGTTACCTTCTCGATCGACCCCTTCTGTCAGGAACCTTGATGCGCTGGCTGCTTCCCGTTGTCGCCGTTGCGATGCCCCTTACCGCCCAACGGCCACCTCAGTCGACCGCTCCGGCGCCGCTTCCCGCCGACACGGCGGTTCACGCCGGGCGTCTGCCGAATGGCCTCCGTTACTGGATCCGGCACAACAGCTACCCCGAGCATCGTCTCGAACTGCGATTGGTCGTGCGGGCCGGATCAATTCTGGAAGATCCCGACCAACGCGGGCTGGCGCACTTCATCGAACACATGGCGTTCAACGGTACCACGCACTTCGCGAAGAACGACCTGGTCAAGTATCTCGAATCAATCGGGGTGCGGTACGGCGCCGACCTCAACGCCCAGACCGGGTTCGACGAGACGACATACATCCTGCCGGTGCCGAGCGACAAGCCGGAGCTGGTGGACCGGGCATTCGACATCCTGCAGGATTGGGCGGAGGGCGACAGGTTCGATTCGGCCCAGGTCGCAGGGGAGCGCGGCGTCATTCTCGGCGAGTGGCGCAGCGGGCTGGGGCTGTCGTCGCGGATCATCAACAAGGAATTGCCGGTGCTGTTCAAGGGATCGCGCTACGCGGTGCGACTTCCGATCGGCGACACGGCGATCGTCGCGCACGCCACCGCGGCACCGATGCGGCGTTTCTACCATGACTGGTACCGTCCCGACCTGATGGCGGTGATCGCGGTGGGCGACTATCCGGTCGACTCGCTCACCGCGCTGATCCAGAGCCGCTTCGGCGGGCTGCGCAATCCGGCGAAGGAGCGCCCGCGGGTCGACGCGCCGGTGCCGCTGATTCCCGGGACCCGGGTCCTGGTCATGACCGACCCTGAAGCGACGACCGAATCGGTGGACCTGATGGTCCGCCGACCGACAACCGGCTATCGCACCCTGGACGACGAGCGCCACATCCTGGTCGGTGCGCTGATTTCCAACATCGCCGGGGAGCGGATGGCGGAACTCGACCGCAATCCGGCGACCCCGTTCGCCGATGCCTTCTTCGGCAACGGCGGGCTGGTGCGCAACCTGCGCACCTTCGACCTGGCGGTGACGGCGAAGCCGGGGAAGACAGCAGCCGCCTTCGAATCAGCACTCCGCGAACTGCGGCGGCTCCAGGAGCACGGCATCCTGCAACCGGAGCTGGATCGCGCCAAGGCCGATGTGGTGCGCGGGCGCGAGGCCGCGGCGCGCGAACAGAACAAGACCGAGTCCGAGGCGTTCGTCGGGCCGATCGGCAGCGCGTTCCTCTACGGCAACACCATCGTGTCGGCTGATGACCGCTACGCGCTCGCCAAGCAGCTGCTGCCGTCGATCACGGCGGCCGAAGTCGATTCGACGATCCGCGATTGGTCGCGTGGGGCCGATCGTTTCATCGCGGTGATCGCCCCCGACAGCGCGCGCGCGTCACTGCCGACCCGCGATACGCTGCTCGCCATCCTGGCGCGCACCGACACGGCGACGCTGCTGGCGTGGACGGAGACGGCCACATCGACCGCGCTGGTGCCGAATCCACCGGCGCCGGGGCATATCGTGTCCGACACGACATACGGCGATCTCGGCGTCACCGAGTGGCGGCTCTCCAACGGCGTGCGGGTGCTGATCAAGCCGACCGACTTCAAGGCCGACCAGGTGGTGGTCGCCGGCGAGGCGGCCGGAGGGATGTCGCTCCTCCCCGACGACCAGCTCCTCGACGCGCAGCTCGCGACTGCCGCGATGCGGCAGAGCGGGGCCGGCGATTTCGATGCGGTGGCGCTGCAGCGGAAATTGGCCGGAAAGATTGCCGCCGCGTTTCCGGAGGCGGACGAGACCAGCGAAGGAATCGATGTGATGACGTCGCCTACCGACCTGGAGACCGCATTGCAGCTCCTCTGGGCCCAGACGGTCACGCCGCGGCTCGACACGCTCGCGGTCCACGCCCTGATGAACCAGGTGCGCACCGTGCTGGTAAATCGCAGCGCCGATCCGCAGACGGCGTTCGGTGACACAATCACGCAGACACTCGGCCAGCACAGTCCGCGCGTCCAGCCGATCACGGCGGCGCGCCTCGACAGCTTCGATGCCCAGCGCGCGCTGACGATCTACCGCGACTGGTTCCGCGATTTTCACGACTTCACTTTCGTGATCGTCGGCGCCGTGAAGGTCGACTCGATCCGGCCGCTGGTGGAACAGTGGCTGGGAGCGCTGCCGTCGAACGGCGGGCAGCGGACCTGGAAGGACGTCGAGCCCGAAGCGCCGCCGGGGGTGATTACCCGGACGGTTCACAAGGGGAAAGAGCCGGTGACAAGACAGGTCATCGTCTTCACCGGACCGGCCGAACGGACCGATCCCGCCATCGACCTCGCCGCCGCGGCCGCTGCGCACATCATCGAGGAACGGCTGCTCGATACACTGCGCGAAGCGATGGGTGCAACCTATGGAGTCAATGTGGCGACCACTGTGGAGAGGGTGCCGAGAATCCGGTATCGCACCTTGATACAATTCAACTCGTCTCCCCAGCAGGCCGATACCCTCTGGCAGTCCGCGCAGCAGATCATCGCCGGGTTTCGAGCGGGCGGCCCCGATGCCGACGAAATCCAGAAGTTCGTGGAACAGACCCGGCGCGAAACACAGGTCCAGGTGAAAACCAACGACTGGTGGTTGCAGCAACTGGCAAACTACGCCTTCCCTGACGGGGGCGACGCCGGACGGCCCCTGGGCGAAATGCTGCGGTGGAACGACCGCCTGTCGGCGCTCACGCCGGCCGCGGTACGCGACGCGGCGCAACGGTACTTCGACCCTGCACGTGTCGCGCGGTTCGTGCTGCTTCCCGAGCACTGACGTGATCGAGAGCACCTGGCGGACGCTGCAGCGAACGCTCGCCGCGGCAAGTCTGGCCGCTCTGGCAGTACCGGCGGTACTGGCGGCGCAGGCGCGCATCCTCCCCGACCCCCGGCCTGCGAGGACGATGGAGGACGAATTCACCGGCGGACGCCTCACCAAGTCCGGTGTACTGTCGCAGTTCGACTCTCTCGGCCAGTGGCCGATGGCAGAGGTCGGCGATTCGGTGACGGTGTATCTCTTTCCCGACGGCGATCACCTCAAAAGGGTGGTGCATGCCAGGATCGTCAACCGTGAACGGTTCCTGCCGCCGGTGTCATGGCGCCAGGCGTGCGACGAAATCGCCCATCCGGGATGGCTCTATGCGCTGTCGCCATCGTCGCGTGCGCTGCTCGCGGTGGTGGTTCCGGGCGTCTTCTCGGTCCCGCTGGTGCGACCGGAACCGACGTCGGTGCGCGACGGCGCGCGGCAGTTCTTCCGGGCCGTTGCGGACAGTGCGTGGCAGAAGTGGCGAGACCACATCAATCCGCAATCGGATCGGGCGCTCAACTATCTGAACGCCGACTTCTGGGAGGCCGACGGCGAGGCCCGCTGGAACAAGGTCAGGATCTTCGGCGTCCACGGCCCGAACGGAAAGATGTACGCCGCGTTTTCCTTTGCGATGCACGACGATTATCGTGATGCACCCACGACGGCCCGGACCTGGGTTGTGGACGCGTGGGGCTTTCCCGTGGCGGGGGTCAATGCGCAGCTCGACATCTACGGGGTGGTCGACGACGGCGGCAAGGACGCCATCGTCACATCGAGCGGCCTGATCCGCTGGGACGGCATCACATGGCGATTCCCCGCGGTCTATTCCGAAGAACCCTGCCTCTATCACGAGACCATGCCCGTCCCGGCGGGATACTCGCCCTGAAGCCGTCCCGTGCCGCGCTCGCGGCCGGGTTCGCCACACTCTATTTCGTCTGGGGTTCGACCTACCTCGCCATCCGGATCGCGGTGGCGAGCATTCCGCCGTTCACGCTGTCGGGATTGCGCTTCGTTGCGGCGGGCGCAACGCTGTTGCTCTGGCGCCGGTTGCGCGGGGGAATTCCCTTCCCTTCGCCGCGGCAATGGCTCGGCGCGGCGAGTGTCGGCATCTGCCTGGTGACGTTGAGCAACGTGTCGGTGGTCACGGCGGAACAGACACTACCGTCCGGCGTGGTGGCGCTCTTCGCCTCCGGGACGCCGCTGCTGATCGCGCTACTGAACCGGCGGCGAACCGGAACCCCGCTGGGCCGCCGGCGGGGAATCGGCCTGGCGCTCGGCACGGTGGGGATGGTCCTGCTGGCCGGGGCCATGTTCAGCGCGGTGCACCGGGTGACGCCGATCCTGCTCATGGCACTGGCCTCCTGCGCCTGGGCGACGGGATCGACATACGGCAGAGGCTGGGGATCGCCTCCCGACCTGCTGATGGCGAGCGCAGCGCAGATGCTGGTCGGTGGTGCGATGGCACTGGTCGCGGCACATCTCGCCAACGACGTCGCGGTCATTCACGCCAACGGCATTCCATTGCGATCGCTTGTGGCGTGGGGATATCTGGCCGTCTTCGGGTCGTTGCTGGCCTATCCGGTGTTCCAGTGGCTGCTGTCGGTGGCCGACCCGACGGCGGTGGTGAGCTACACGTACGTGAACCCGATTGTCGCACTCCTGCTCGGCACGTTCCTGGGTCACGAGGTGCTCTCGTTGCGAACGATGCTCGCGACGATGGTGCTGATTCCGGCGGTGGTGCTGGTTGTCACCGGAGAAAGCCGGAAAGAGGCGGCGGCGCCGGCGGAGGAGTAGGATTGTCGGTCGGAGGAATGGCTCACCCGGGCTACGGAGAACGGGATGACGGCAACCACCAACCGGCTCCGCCACAGCATGGCAGTGATCGCTCTCGCCGCGTCGCTCGCGTTGCCGGCAAGCGCCGGAGCGCAGGCCGCCGCCGGGCTCCGGGTCGGGCTCGCCCAACGCCCCGCGGCCGTGCCGGTGACGGCGCGCGATCTCAAACCGACGCACTGGCAGGAAGGGATGCTGATCGGGGCGGCCGTCGGCGCGGGCTTCGGCGTCTTCGTCTACGAAGTCGCCAAGGGGATCAGTGATGAGCCGGTCGGCAGCAGTGTGCTGTTCGAGTCAATGCTCGTCGGCGCGGCGATCTTCAGCCTTGTTGGCGGGCTGATCGGCTCGGCGTTTCCGAAGTAGGCAGCCGGATCGCGCCCGATCGCCGTGCCGTGCCGCGTCAAGAGCCCGGGTACGCGCGGATGAGACGCACCGGGATACCGCCGTTGCTGGTCTTCAGGAGTTCTTCCCAGGCGAACCCGGTCTGCCCGTCGAGCGCCCGGTCACCGCTCATCATCGCGACGCTCCAGCGGGGACGGCGCTCCCGGACGACACGGCCGAACGCGGCATACAGGTCGCGAAGCGTCGAGGGATCGCCGATACGGGATCCATATGGAGGATTGGTGATGACCCAGCCGGCGCCCGACGCCGGTGTGAGGTCGGAGATCACCGCGCGCCGGAACGTGATCACGTTCGCGACGCCGGCGCGCTCGGCGTTGGCGATGGCCGCCTCGATGGCGCCCGGGTCACGGTCGCTCCCTTCGATCGCGATGGTGACCGGCCGCTCGGCGGCACGCGCGGCCGCGCGCACGCGATCGATCCCGCCACGGAGCGATGCCCAGCGTTCGGCGGCAAAGCAGCGATGGGCGCCCGGGGGGATACCCGCGGCGATCTGCGCCGATTCGATCGGAATTGTCCCTGCTCCGCAGAACGGGTCGGTGAGCGGATAGGTACGGTCCCAGCCGCTGCCCGCGAGGACCGCCGCAGCGAGCGTTTCGCGCAGCGGCGCTTTCGCCACGGCCTGCCGCCAGCCGCGCAGGTGCAGCAGCGCGCCCGAGGCGTCGGCGGAGATGGTCACGTCGTCGCGAAAGATCCGAACCACAAATCGCTGCACGCCGGGGAGCCGGGTGACGTCCCGCTCGAGTGCCTCGGCCTCGGCGGCGGCGCGCACCATTCGGCTGCCTGAATCGACGGCGCGCAAGCAGCGTTCGAGGCGTTCCGCGATGGCGTCCTGGTGATAGAGCCGCGACTTCTTCGAGGTGACCCGGAAGTGCACCGCGGCGCCGGCCGGAACGAACGGACTCCAGTCGACTTTCGCCGCGTGCCGTTCCAGTTCGGCAAAGGTGCGGGCGTGGAAGGCGGCGACACGGACGGTGAGCCGGTTGGCGGTCCGCAGGTGCACGAGCGCGTCCGCCAGAGCGGCGGGTGTGGCGTCGAACTCGACGCCGCCCGATTCGACCGGACGGGCGACCAGTCCGCGCGTGGCCGCCTCTCGCACCAGCAGCGTTTCGACGCCGGGTGCGGTGGTCGCGAAACAGGTGAACCCGCCGACTGCCATGGTGGATAGTAGCGCGATACCCTTGTGATCCCGAGTGAAGCGAGTGATCTTCTCGCGCA
>JBOHRZ010000177.1:0-6360 GCA_050732975.1 Gemmatimonadales bacterium | reverse complement strand
CCGCACTACGGGCTCCGGCGCACCGGAACCGGGTCTTCGAATTCGTACGTGCCACGGCGAATGCCGGCGGACAGGCGTACATCGTGCTGCCGGTGATCGAAGAGTCGGAGCGCGCCGATCTCCGCGCCGCGGAGTCGATGGCAAGCACCCTGACCCGGTCGTGGCCGGACGTGCGGGTCGGTCTGGTGCACGGGCGCCTCAAGCCGCCCGAACGCGACGCCGTGATGCGCGACTTCCGCGACGGGAAGGTGCAGATCCTGGTGGCGACCACGGTGATCGAAGTAGGGATCGACGTGCCCGGAGCCACGGTGATGGTGATCGAGCACCCCGACCGCTTCGGCCTGGCGCAATTGCATCAGTTGCGAGGTCGGATCGGGCGCGGCGCGAAGGAATCCCACTGCATCCTGCTGGCCGCGTCGAACGACATTCCCGAACGCCTGCGGGCGTTCACGCAGATCGATGACGGCTTCCGGATCGCCGAGCTCGATCTCGAGGAGCGGCGGCACGGTGACCTGCTGGGGGCACGCCAGTCGGGCGGAGTCGACTTCAAGATCGCCCGCTTTCCCGCTGACGTCGATCTCCTGGGCGAAGCGCGCGCCCTCGCCGCGACAATCCTGCAGCACGATCCGACCCTGAGCCTCCGCGAGCATCGGGCGCTTCGGCAGCGCGCCCTGGCCCGGTATCCGCGCGGCGAGGTGCTGTTCCGGGTCGGCTGATAGGTTTCATGCGTGATGTACCACACCTGTCTCTATTGCAACAAGGATCTCGGCAGCAACGAGGTACTGGAGCTCCTTCCCGTCGGCCGGCGGCTCGCGTTCGACGCGGCGATGGGCCGGCTCTGGGTGGTGTGCCGGTCGTGTGCCCGGTGGAATCTGGTGCCGTTCGACACCCGGTTGGAGACGATCGATGCATGCGAGCGGATCTTTCGCGACACCCGGATGCGGTTCTCCACCGACAACATCGGTCTCGCTCGTGTGACTGAAGGATTGGAGCTGGTGCGCATCGGTCCTGCGCTCCGGCCGGAGTTTGCGGCGTGGCGCTACGGCGACCGGTTCGCCAGCCGGCGCCGGCGCAACATCGCCATCGGTGCCACGGCCGGAGTGGCATTGGTTGGCGGCGCCATCGGCCTGCAGGTGCTGGCCGGGTCGGTGGGCGGGTTCCAGTTCATCCTGCAGGGCGCGATACGTGGTTACGAAAAGCATCGCATTGCCACGCGCTTCGTCCGCGAGGACGGTGGCGCCGCGGTCACCCTGTCGCGCGCCGACGTGAAGCGTTCGCGACTGCAGCGGGTCGAGGGTGCTCCGCCGCAGTGGGGCCTGCTCGTCCCGGCGCGCGTCGGCGTACGCGGCAGGTGGACCCGTGGGCGCCGGGTCGCCGATACGATCATGCTCACCGGAACCGACGCGGTCGCGGCGCTGGGACACGTCCTGCCGGTGATTGCGGGCACCGCCGGATCGCGCAACCAGGTTCGCGGTGCCGTCGGCCTGGTCGAAGAACACATCACGCTGGACTCGCTGGTGGCGCGGATGCGTACCCAACGCACTGGCGCCAAACCGAATCTCGGCCGGCTCGGCAAACTTGGCCCCGAGCCGCGGCTGGCGCTGGAGATGCTCGCCAACGAGGACTCCGAGCGGCGCTGGCTCGAAGGCGAACTGCGACTGCTGGAGCACCAGTGGCGCGAAGCCGAGCGGCTGGCCGCAATCGCGGACGGCCTGGCGATTCCCGACGGCATCGCCGAGGAGCTTGCCGAGCGCGTCTCGCGGTGACCGATCGGCTGGCGTTGGAGCACCGCCCGGCCTAGAATCCGCCATGCCGAACGCCGGACCATTCTGGATTGCCGACCTGCGCCAGCATGTCGGAGAGACGGTCGCGGTACGCGGCTGGGTGATGACCACGCGGTCGTCGGGAAAGATCGCGTTCCTGGTGCTGCGCGACGGTACCGGGTACCTGCAGGCCGTGTTTCCGAAAAACGAAATCGCGGCCGAGGTCTGGGAGCGGTTCGGCACGCTGACCCAGGAAACCAACGTGCTGGTGACCGGTGCGGTGCGTGAGGATGCCCGGGCGCCCGGTTCGGTGGAACTCACTGCGAGTGACGTCACCGTGGTGTCGCCGAGCGTGGATTATCCGATCACACCCAAGGAGCATGGCACCGCCTTTCTCTTCGAGCACCGCCATCTCTGGCTGCGCTCTCGCCGGCAGGTGGCAATCGCCAGGGTGCGCAACGAGATCGAGCAGGCGATCGCCGACTTCTTCTATCAGCGCGGCATCATGCGCGTCGACACGCCGATCCTGACCGGTTCGATCGGCGAAGAAGCGGGCGAACTATTCGCGACCGACTATTTCGATCTCGGCCGCGCGTATCTGGCCCAGACCGGCCAGCTCTATGTCGAGGCGGCCGCTGCCGCCCTCGGCAGGGTGTACTGCTTCGGGCCGACCTTCCGTGCCGAAAAGTCCAAGACCCGACGCCATCTCACCGAATTCTGGATGTGCGAACCCGAGATCGCGTTCGCCGACAGCGACGACAACATGCGCCTGCAGGAGGACTTCGTCGCCTACCTCGTGACACGGGCACTGGAACGTTGTTCGCCGGAGCTCAAGGAACTGGAGCGCGACATCGCGCCGCTCGAAACGGTCGTGACACCGTTCGCGAGGATCACCTACACCGAGGCGATCGGCAGGTTGCAGGCCGGCGGCAGCGATATTCAGTGGGGCGCCGATCTCGGCGCCGCCGACGAAACCGTGCTGGCAAGTACATATGACCGACCGCTCTTCGTGATGAACTACCCCAAGGCGGTGAAGGCGTTCTACATGAAGGAGAATCCGGACGATCCTCGCACGGTGCTCAACAACGATTGCCTGGCGCCCGAGGGATACGGCGAGATCATCGGTGGGTCGCAGCGCGAGGACGACTATGACAGGCTGCTGGCCCGCATCAACGAACACGGTCTGGATCCAGCGTCGTACGGATGGTATCTCGATCTGCGACGCTACGGTGGCTTCGTCCACTCGGGTTTCGGACTGGGCCTGGAGCGCACCGTTGCCTGGATCTGCGGCCTGGCGCACATTCGCGAGGCGATCGCGTTCCCGCGGCAGATCCACCGACTGTATCCGTAGCGCCGGGCGGCGCCGCGGCCCCTTCTATTCCGAATTGCGCTTCACTTCCTGCCACAATCCTTCGAGGATGTCGAGGCCGGCGCCTTCGACATCGATCCCGCGTCCGCGGGCGAGTCGCTCGACCGCGGCGAAGCGTTGCCGGAACTTGGCGTTGGCTCGATCAAGCGCGGGTCCCGGCTGGACGTCGAGCTTCCGGGCCAGATTGACCACGGCGAAGAGCAGGTCGCCGAGCTCGGCGGTGAGGGCCTCGCGATCACCGGACTGCGCGTCGGCGATCTCGGCTTCGACCTCGTGGAGTTCCTCGCGCACTTTGGCGATCGGCCCCGTGGCGTCGGGCCAGTCGAACCCGACGCCCGCGGCGCGCTCCTGGAGGCGGAACGCCATCAGCAGGTCGGGCAGTGTCGGCGGAAGGCCGTCGAGAGTGCCCCGATCCTCGGAGCGCTCGGCCGCCTTCAGCGCCTGCCAGTCGCGCGGGGGACCGAGGCCGAAAAGGTGGGGATGGCGGCGCCGCATCTTGGCGACCACGTCATCGGCGATGTCGTCGGCGGTGAACTCGCCGGCTTCGGCGCCCAGGACGAGCTGCCAGGCGAGATGCAGCATCAGGTCGCCGACCTCGTTGCGGATGGCGGCGCGATCGCCGTCGCGGAGTGCGGCATCGAGTTCGAGGACTTCTTCGATGAGGTAGGGGCGAAGGGTTTCGCGAGTCTGGACGCGGTCCCAGTCGCATCGGGCGCGGAGGTCGGCGACCATGGCCAAGGCCCGGCCGAGCGGCGAATCGTCTTGCATCATCTCCCCGGGGCTCCTAGTCTCCGGCCGTGCGTAAACGCTTTACTCCCGACACGGCGCGCGCCTGGGTCGACGTCGATCTCGACGCGGTGGTCCGCAACGCGCGTTCGTTCATCGCGGCGACGGGTGGGCCGGTTCTGCCGATGCTCAAGGCCGACGGGTACGGCCTCGGCGCCCTGATGGTGGCTCGCGCATTGGCCGAAGTCGACCCGTGGGGCTTTGGCGTCGCGACGATTGACGAGGCCCGCGAACTCCACGTCAACGGCATCGTGCGTCCGATCGTCATCTTCACGCCGCTGGTGGCACCGATGATCGAATACTTCAACGCGATCGCAGCGCGGCCCGCGATCGGGGACGTCAACGCGCTGGCGGCGTGGCTGGTGCAGGGTCGCGGCCCGTTTCATCTGGAGATTGATACCGGCATGGGCCGCTCCGGGATTCCTTGGGACGACGGCCATGCGTTGGCCGCCGCGCGCAATCTCGTCAGCGACGCTCCGGGATGGGAGGGCATCTTCACCATGTTCCATTCGGCGGAGCGCGACGCTGAGGCGACGGCGCTGCAGTGGAAACGGTTTCATCAGGCGATGGCGGCACTGGGGCGGACACCGCCACTGGTGCATGCCGCGGCGTCGGCAGCCGGGGCCTACGGCGGGGTGTACGCCGGGACGCTGACCCGTCCGGGGATCCATCTTTACGGCGGCCGGGTGGCCGGACTCGACAGTGTCCCGGTCGCGGCGGTGCGGGCGCGGGTCGTCGCGATGCGACGCGTGACCGCCGGGATGGCGATCGGCTATGACGCCAGCTGGACAGCCCCCAACTCGACCACCATCGCGAGCCTGGGGATCGGCTATGCCGACGGCCTGCACCGCATGCTGTCGAATGTTGGCGCGGTGGAACTGCTTGGACAGCGGGTGCGGATCGTGGGCCGGGTGATGATGGATCATGTCCTGGTCGATGCCGGCGACCTCCCGGTGGCAATCGGCGACGTCGCCACCGTCTTCGGCGGCCTGGTGACGCTGGAGGAGCAGGCGGCGCTGGCCGGGACTGTGTCCTACGAATTACTGACGGCGCTGGGCCCCCGCCTGCCGCGTCGCTACCCCGACTACGAATGAACCTTCACTTCGCATCGCTGGTCATGGGCCTCGCCACCCAGGCCAACGCAGCACTCGACGGCGAGCTCCCGCCCGGCGCGGAGCCCGGCAGCATCGACGCGCGCCAACTGGCCAGGACCATGATCGATACCCTCGCGGCACTCGAGGAGAAGACGCGCGGCAACCTCGACCAGGACGAAGTGCAGTTGCTGACGCAGGCGTTGACGGCGCTCCGCTTCCGGTTTGCGACCGGGCGGCCGACATGAGCCGCCGCGCCGCGCTGATCGTTCTCGACGGGCTGGGCGTCGGCGCGGCTCACGATGCCGCCGCATACGGCGATCTGGGGAGTGCGACGCTGGGCAACGTGGTGCGTGCCACGCCGGGATTGGGCCTGCCGCATCTCAAGGCGCTCGGTCTCGGCCATTGCGGCGATACCGGACTGGTTTCCATACCGAAACCACGAGCGGCGCACGGCACTGCCCAGCCCCGGAGTCCGGGGAAGGACAGTACCACCGGGCACTGGGAATTGTGCGGCATAATTCTGGAGAAGCCGTTTCCGACCTATCCGGACGGCTTTCCGCCGGCACTGCTCGCCGAGTTTGCCGGACGCACCGGACGCGCGGCGATCGGCAACAAGGCGGCGAGCGGAACCGCGATCCTTGATGAGCTTGGTGCGGAGCACGTTGCCACGGGAAAGTGGATTGTCTACACGTCGGCCGATTCGGTTTTTCAGGTGGCAGCGCACGAGGATGTGGTGCCGCCGGACGAGCTGTATCGCGCGTGCGCGATCGCGCGCGAACTGCTGACCGGGCCGCACGCGGTGTCGCGAGTCATCGCGCGGCCCTTCCGGGGCACGCCGGGGTCATGGGTACGGACGCCGGGGCGGCGGGATTTCTCGCTTGCTCCGCCGGCCGGCACCCTGCTCGACCGGCTCGCCGCGGAGGGGATTCCCGCGGTCGGCGTCGGCAAGGTCGACGATCTCTTCGCCGGGCGCGGGATCCGGAGCACCCACACCGGCACCAACCCGGAAGCATACCGGTTGATCGATGAACGTTTCGCTGCGTTGGAGCATGGGCTGCTGTTTGCCAACGTGATCGAATTCGATCAGAGCTGGGGCCATCGCAACGACGTGCCGGGTTTCGCTCAGGGACTCCGGGAACTGGATGCCTGGATACCGGCTTTTCTGCATCAGGCCCGCGACGCCGATCTGATTATCTTCACCGCGGACCATGGCAACGATCCAACCACGCCGTCGACCGACCACGCTCGCGAACGGATTCCGATCCTGGCGACCGGTCCTTCGGTGCGCCCGGTCACCGTCGGTGAGCGTGCGACGTTCGCCGATGTGGGTCAGACCATCGCCGAATTT
>JBOHRZ010000176.1:0-6417 GCA_050732975.1 Gemmatimonadales bacterium | reverse complement strand
GGGTACCAGCGCCCACGAGCCGGTGGCCCGCAATTCCATTTCGGCCAGGGCATCGAGCTGCGGCTTGAGTTCCCGCGCGATCGGACCGGTCCGGAGCCGCTCGGCGACTTCAATCAGGACTGCCTTGCGTTCGGATTCCTGCGGCTCGGGAAGCGGGGCGAGGTAATGGCGCTGGTCGGCAACCATTTCGGCCAGGCGGATGCAGACGGCGCGAATGGCGGGAGTGAGTTGCGACGGCGCCTCCCGGGCCCACGAGCCGGCGGCGCGGAGAATGGCGGCGATCTTCTCATCCGCCAGCGTGGCGACACGGGCGGGATCCTGCGGACTGGCCATGACGTGAACATTTCCCGGATCGGGCCGCGATTGCAAGGGCGGTTGTCCGGTGCGGTCATTCCAATGCGGGAATTGTCGCGCTGGCGATCGCGGCCTCGAGCTCCGCGATCGGTCGCGGCTCCGGCCGGCGATCGAAGGCCGCGGCGAACTCCGCGACCACCGCGTCGGATGTGGCGCGCCACAGGTCGGCGTCGGCGGGATCAGCGCCGATCTCGCGACGCACCGACGTCATCTCGACCCCGTGGATCCCGCAGGGCACAATCCACTGGAACCAGCCGAGATCGGGGTGAACATTGAGCGCGAATCCATGCAGCGTGATCCACTGCTTCACGTGGACGCCGATACTCGCGATCTTGCGCCCGCCGGTCCAGACGCCGGTCTTGCCGGCGACCCGACCGGCCGGGATGCCGAGCCGGGCCAGGGCGCCGATCAGCGCCGCCTCGATGGTGCGGAGATACCAGTGCAGGTCCTCGCGGTGCTGCCGCAGGTCGAGGATCGGATAGCCGACCAGTTGTCCGGGACCATGCCATGTCACGTCGCCGCCGCGCTCGATCTCGATCACGTCGGCCCCGTGCTCCCGCAACGCTTCGGGGGCGATGGGGAGCGACGCGGCTTGCGTGCCGCGCCCGAGGGTGTACACCGGGTCGTGCTCGACCAGGAGCAGCAGGTCTTCGCCGAGGCGGCCATCGAGGCGCGCCAGCCGGGCCGCCCGCTGCAGCGCCAGCGCGTCGTGATAGTCGCGACGTCCGAGATCGACAATGCCGATGATCGGCGTCATCGGCGCGTCGTGACCGATCGCCGCGCCAACCACACAGCTATAACAATGGATACTATAGCCAGCGCGATGAGCGCCCGGCGGCCGGCAACCTGGTAGCCGAGCCAGGTGGCGGTCATACCGAGGGTGGCGCCGGCGAGGGCGCTGACCATCGACAGGGCGCCGCGACGGTAGCTCGACGGAATCGGGTGGAGCAGCAGCCAGGCCGTCAGGGCGGTGAGCCCCAACCCGAGCACTGTTCCGTACACCACGAAGTTGACATCGGCCGAATCCGGATTCACCTGGGCGATCGACCGGATCGTCGATCCCTCGATCAGGTGGGATTGGATCAGGGTCAGCAGCGAAAACCAGGTTACCGCGCCCGCCGCGGCCGCACCCATCGCGAGGAACGCGGTGCCGATCCGGTCTTCCTTCGGGGCGTCCGGTGGGACCGGCGAGAACTCCGGCCGCTCGGTTCCCACCGCTTCCTCCGTCGCTGAGTCCGGGTCCCGCGAAGGAGGCATCATCAGATGTGCAGCACTCTCCCGAACGAATCGAGCGCCGCCTCGCCGATCGCTTCGGAAAGCGTCGGATGGGCGTGGATGGCGAGATCGACCTCCTCGACCGTGTACTCGTTGGTGCGCGCCATCACCAGCTCGCCGATCATTTCGGACGCGTGGCCGCTGACGATGTGCGCCCCGATGATCTCGTCGTACTTCTTGCCGCGGATGATCTTGACGAAGCCATCGGTCTCGTTGGTGGCGCGGGCCCGACCGTTGGCCGAAAAGGGAAAGCGACCGACCTGATACTCCATCCCCTGTGCCCTGGCCTGCTCCTCGGTGAGGCCGACGCTGGCCACCTCGGGATGACAGTACGTCACGTTGGGCACATTGGTATAGTCGATTGCCTTGATCGGATGCCCGGCAATGTGCTCCGCCACATGGGTGCCCTCGCGGGTGCCCTTGTGGGCCAGCATCGGCGGACCGGCGACGTCACCGATGGCATACACGCCCTTGACCGTCGTCTGCAATGTCGTAGGGTCGACCTGGATGAATCCCCGGTCGGTGAGCTTCACGCCGATCTGCTCGAGCCCGATGTCCTCGGTGTTCACCGCGCGGCCTGCCGCCATCAACACCTTGTCGGCCTTGATCGCCTGAGGCTTGCCGTCGACGATCACGCTGAGGGACACGGCGTCGTCCTTGACGTCTGCGCCGGTGACCTTGACGCCCGCCAGCACCGTCATGCCGCGCTTGCGGAACACCTTGGCGATCGTGTCCGACGACTCGGCGTCCTCGAGCGGAAGAATGCGCGGCAGCGCCTCCAGCAGCGTCACGCCGGTCCCGAACGCCGTGAAGATGTCAGCGAACTCCGACCCGACCGCGCCGGCGCCGACGATCGCGAGCGATCTTGGGGCACCCTCGAGGAACAGAGCTTCGTCGGAGGTGATCACCGACTTCTTGTTGATACCCAGGCCGATCTGCGGGATACCCTTGCTGCGGGAACCGGTCGCCAGGACAATGCCGCGCTTTGCGGTGTGGGTGTCGTCACCGACCTTCACGGTCGTTGCCGAAGCGAGGACGCCGTTGCCCCGGATCACCGTGATTTTGTGCTTCTTCATCAGGAACTCGACGCCTTTCGAGTTCTGATCGGCGATCCGGCGGGACCGCTTCATGGCGACGCCGTAGTCGACCTTCACCTCGCCGGTCTCGACGCCAAGGTCCTTCGCTTCCTTGCGGATGATGTCGGCCATCGATGAGCTGTAGAGCAGCGCCTTGGTCGGAATGCAGCCGATGTTGACGCAGACGCCGCCAAGCTTGTCGCGTTCGACGACGGCGACCGACATGCCGAGCTGCGCGGCACGGATGGCGCAGGGGTAGCCGGCGGGACCGCCGCCGACGATGATGACATCAAAGGAGCTGTTGGGCACCGGATCTCTCCCGAAAGCCTCGAGGGTTCACCACACCACCGCGAGCGGATTTTCGAGCATGCCGACCAGCGTCTGCAGGAACGCGGCGCCGGTGGCGCCATCGACCACCCGGTGATCGCAGCTCATGGTCATGCGCATCCGGCGGCGGATCTCCACCGTGCCATCGACCACGACCGGCTTCGGCTCGATGCGTCCGACAGCAAGGATCGCCACCTCCGGCGGGTTGATCACGGCGGTGAACTCGTCGATGCCGAACATGCCAAGGTTGGAGACCGAGAAGGTGGCCCCGGTGTACTCGGCCGGCTGCAGCTTGCGTTCGCGGGCGCGGCCGGCGAGGTCGCGGACTTCGGCTGCGATTTCGCGGAGCGACTTCTGGTCGGCATGGCGGACGACCGGCGTGATCAGTCCTTCGTCGACGGCGACCGCGACGCCGACGTGGATCTCGTGCCATTGCCGGATCCTGTCGTCGAGCCACCACGCATTGACCCACGGATGCTGGCGCAGGGCGGCAGCGGCGGCGCGGATCAGCAGGTCGTTGAACGAGAACTTGCCGTGCTCATCGCGGGCGATCAGCGCAGCTCGCGCCTCCCAGGCGCGCTCCATGTCCGCTTCGGCGGTGAGATAGTACGTCGGAATCGGACCGATCGACTGAATCAGGCGTCGCGCGATCGTCTTGCGCATCTGGCTCAGGGGCACGTCGTTGTACCCGGCGCCGGACGCAACCATGGAGGTCGGCCATACGGCCGTGACGACGCCCAACGCTTCGATGTAGCGCTTGACGATGCGCCATTCGGGGCCACTTCCCGCGATGCCGCCGAGATTGACGCCACGATCGGCGGCGAGGCGGCGCGCCAACGGCGAGGCGCGAACCCGGCCACCCGCCGGTGCGACGGGTGCCGCAGCAGGCGCCGCGGTCGGAGTCGGCGAGGCAGGCGTGATTACGGCATGTTCTGGTGCGGCAGATGCGGTCGTCGGAGCTGGTATCGGCGGCGCCGGCGCCGCTGCCGGGGCTGGAGCGGCGTCGCCGACACTTTCGCCCGGCTTGCCGATCCACCCCACCGTACCGGCGACCGGAACGGTCGCGTCCGCGGCAACATTCTGCTTGAGGAGCGTACCGGCGACCCGTGCGACCAGCTCCATGACGGCCTTGTCGGTTTCGACTTCGGCAAGCACATCGCCGACCGCCACAGCGTCGCCTTCGCGCTTCTTCCATTCGACGAGGCGTCCTTCTTCCATCGTCGGCGAGAGCGCTTCCATCACGATCCTGGTCGCCATTACTGCTCCCGGTAGCAGACCCGGTGCGCCGCCGCGACGATCTTCGCGGCGTCCACCTTGGCGGCCTTTTCGAGGTGCTTGTTGTATGGCATCGGTACGTCGGCCTGGTGCACCCGCTCGATCGGTGCGTCCAGGTCGTCGAACGCATCGCGCTGAATGACGTCCACGACCTGGGCCCCGACGCCGGCGAACCCCCAACCCTCCTCGGCGACGACGACGCGATTGGTACGGGCTACCGAGGCAAGAATGGTATCGCGGTCGAGCGGCTTGATGGTGCGCAGGTCGATCACCTCGGCCTCGATTCCCTCACCGGCCAGCGTGGTGGCGGCATTGAGCGCAGGCGCCACGGTTTTCGAATGGCAGACGATGGTCACATCGCCGCCTTGGCGCTTGACGTCCGCCTGCCCGAGCGGCACGACGTGTTCTCCGTCGGGGACCTCCCCCTTGAGATTGTACAGCATCTCGCCTTCGATGAAGATCACCGGGTTGTCGTCGCGGATCGAGGCCTTGAGGAGGCCCTTGGCGTCGGCCGGCGTCGCGGGCGTCACGACCTTGAGCCCGGGGATGTGCGCGTACCAGCTCTCGAACGCCTGGCTGTGCTGTGCGCCGAGCTGCAGGGCCGCGCCGCCCGGTCCGCGCACGACCATGGGACACCCGAGCTGACCGCCGCTCATGTACCGCATCTTGGCGGCGCCGTTGACGATCTCATCAATAGCCAGCAGGGCGAAATTGAAGGTCATCACCTCGACGATGGGACGGAGTCCCACCATTGCGGCGCCGACGCTCAGTCCGGTAAAGCCGAGCTCGGAAATCGGGGTGTCGACCACCCGGCGGGGGCCGAATTCCCTGAGCAGCCCGCGGCTCACCTTGTAGGCGCCGTCGTATTCGGCCACTTCCTCGCCGATGAGGAAGACGTTGTCGTCCCGCTGCATTTCCTCGCGGAGCGCCTGATTCAGTGCATCACGGTAGGTCAGGACCGTCACGGTTGCACCGGCCCTTCGGCGTAGACATCGGTCCACAGCGCCGCGGGATCCGGATCAGGCGACTCTTCGGCGAACTTGACCGCGCCGGCGATCACCGCGGCGACGTCGCGTTCGAGTTCCTGCATGCCGGCATCGTCGAGCATGCCGAGTTCGCGCATGCGCGATTCAAGCAGGACGATCGGGTCGCGCTGCCGCTCGGTCTCCAGCGCCTCCTTGCTGCGGTAGGTGCCGCTGGCGGCATCCGACATCGAATGCCCGACATAGCGGGAGGTCTTGATCTCCAGAAGCGAGGGACCGTCGCCGGCGCGCGCCCGGGCGACGGCCACGTCGGTCGCCTGCCGGACAGCGATCACGTCCTGCCCGTCGACTTCGATGCCCGGCATGTCGTAGCTCGCGGCCCGTTTGTACAACTCGGTGATCGCCGACGCGCGGCGCAGGGCGGTGCCCATGCCGTAGCCATTGTTCTCGATGACGTACACGGCCGGCAGTTTCCAGAGGCCGGCGATGTTGAGGCTCTCATGGAAGGCGCCAATATTGGCGGCGGCCTCGCCCAAGTACGTCAGCGCGACCTGGTCCGTCCCGCGATACCGTGCGGCAAATGCGAAGCCGGTGCCGAGCGGGATCTGGGCGCCGACGATGCCATGGCCGCCGAGGAAGTTGATTGACGCGTCGAACAGATGCATCGACCCGCCTTTCCCGCCGGAACATCCGGTCGCCTTGCCGTACAGCTCGGCCATCACGGCGCGCGGCGGGACTCCACGTGCCAGCGCCTGGCCATGTTCGCGATAGGCGCTCACCACGTAATCGTCGGCCCGGAGTGCCGCGAGGGTGCCGACGGCCACCGCCTCCTGCCCGATGTAGAGATGGCAGAATCCACCGATGTACCCGAGCGAGTAGGCTTCGCCGGCCTTTTCCTCGAAGTGCCGGATGAGGAGCATGGTGCGCAGCCAATCGCGATACTGCTCGGCGAACGGTGCGTCGGGCCCCCGCCGTTTGGCGCGCGGTGGTGACTCGGTCACCGCCATTCGCCGTCTCCTTCGCGATCGGCGCCGCCCGTGCCAGAAGCAACAGGTCCCTCCCTGCGCTCGGGACGCGGGCCGCCACTTGCGGAAGCAGGAGATCCCTCGCTGCGCTCGGGACGCGGG
>JBOHRZ010000175.1:0-6447 GCA_050732975.1 Gemmatimonadales bacterium | reverse complement strand
TGACGATTTTCTCGAGCTGATCCAGGTCCATTGAGTAGTTATCTGGGCGGCAATCCACAAGTCGAAGGCTCGCACCAACCCTGAGCACAGCAAGTGCAGTCGCGTGGAAGGTATTCGCGACGGTCAAGACCTCGTCACCGGGTCCGATGTTCAGTGCCTGGAGGGAAATGACCAGGGCGTCTGTTCCACTGTTGACGCCAACAGCGTATTGGCAACCTAGGAATCCTGCGAGTTGTTCCTCGAAGCTCCGGACGGTCGCGCCTAGTATGTAATCACCACTGATCAGCGCGGCGCGGAGCTCGGCGGTGAGGCCGTCGATGTCGTCAAATTGCGCGGCGTAATTGTACCGGGAGACTTTAATGGTCATCTCCTTTTGGCATTGTCCTTCATCGTCAGGTTCTCACTTGCTTGAGCATGCTACGCTGAGGCGCGGTCGGTACCGGCCAGTCGAACGATCGGTTTGCCGAAGATCGACCTACGTGCATATTCGGGCAGCGCGTGAACAGCCTCTGTCAATGATAGTTCAGGACCACGGAGTCCGGCGACCGCGTGCATCACTTCTGCGTCTCTCTCCAACACGGCCATCGCTCGACTGAAGTCTTGACGCTCGGCGCCGTGGCACCCGGCGAGCCAGAGCGAACGGCCTCCTATGCGACACTCACGGAGTTCCTCCTGACGGCGAATAGTGTCGAGATCGACTCCTTCGTCTCCTGTTGTCATGCTGCTGTCCGTACCGCCAAAGATCGTGATCAGGGCTGCCTCGTCGGCATGTTCAGCGCACCAGTTGACTAACTCGGGCTGAGCAAAGGTAGTAGCGAGGATGATCTGGCTGAACCGATGTTGTTGCGCGCATCCGAGGGTCAGAAGTCTAGAGCTGGAGAATATGTCTCTTTGCTCGAGAAAGTCGAGTCGATCACGCGAACGATTCAGAAGGAGTACATCATCTCCGGCGGCACGCATGAGTGACGCTATCAGGGTTCCGAAGATGCCCGCACCGACTATCGCCACGGGGCCTCGCCGTTGCCCGAGCATCGAGACTGCGTGCCGTACGCGGCGCACGCAATGAGCCGCACACGCCAAGGGTTCTACGAAGATGCCGTCGCCGCAGGCCAGTGCTGGCGTCAAACGAAGTAAAGCTCGCTGTAGTGAGGCCGGCTGACCGTGAAGCTCGACCAACTCGGCGAAGCCTACCGTGCGGTCAACCGGGATGTGCGGATCCAACGTGACGATGTCGCCAGCTGCCAAGTTTCCCGCGTCGGCGCAGTCGACGACATCTGCAACCATCTCGTGGCCGAAGTCCCGTCTCTTTTCGCGAACTCCCATCAGCTCTTTCAGATCGGACCGGCAAACGCCTACCGTTCTCGGCGCGATCAGGGCCCACCCGTTGTCTGGCCTCCTGCCGCGCACCCGGGCAGTGACGAGTGCCGGAGTACCCGGATGAAGGATTTCGATGCGGCGGTAGGTGGTCAACAAAAGGGACACGGCTATGCCGCCATGAGCAGTTGTCTTACGCTGACGCCCGAATTGAAGTCCCGACGCGCAGCGCTCTGCCTGGGATCAATAACAATTTTGACGATCTCCTCGCCGTCAATATCGGTGCGCAAACGGTCCACGCACACACGGTTGATCATATGGGCTCCCTGACGAAGAGATACGACATGGGTGATCATCGGAATAAAACACTCTGGATGCTGGGAGAGGATTTCCTGTGCCTGGCGCAGGTGGCTATCCGACGTTCCCCGGTGACCCGTAACTCGCAACCACCGACCGTCCGGCTGCCGGACTCGGTCCTTGCCATTCGGGATGCTACGCACTCCTCGGACGTTTCCGCGACGCAGTTCGGCAGCAACCGCGCCCGGGGGGGCGCCGACCGTGACGCCGTCGGGAACACCACCTACCAGGTCAACAACACCGTCTGAACGCAGGTTCCTCGTTGCCTCATCAAGAACTTCGACCGCCGACGTACGAGGAACACACGTAAATGCTGCGTCCAAGGTCCGAATATCAGGAGGGGAGCACAATGATACGGCCCGCAGGTTCAATCGTTGGCGGATCCAAGCCGCACGGCTGTCACTACTGCAGAACACTACGGTATCTGCGCCGCGAAGGCTTGCTAGGGTTGCGCAGGCAAGCCCGAGGAATCCACCGCCCCAGATTCCAACGGTCCTGGGTCGTATCGTCTCCTCCACGAGTTCCCAACCGTAAAGTGCTGCACCTAGAGGCTCTGCGAGCGGGGCGAGGTCAGCGATCATGTCTGCGTTTGCGGGCACCAACGTTGGCCCACCTTTGTCCGGATACGGGACCTGGCATCGTCGTCGGAATATCCCGTCATAGCTGTGGCCGAGGATTGAGTCCTGATCTCTTACGCCGACCGGGTTAAGGATCACGGGCTCGGCCGATTCGGTGGTGGCGAGGGCCTCGTGACCCAAGATTTGCGCGCGGTCGCCACGAACGCGTGAGGCAATTTGGAGGTCTGTGCCACAGACCCCGGCACGCATAATCGTGAGCGACTCGCCGAGTGGTGTTGATGCGGGCACCGTCACTATTCGCACGCCGCCGCGGTCTCCGCGTACGGCTATGGCTTCTACGATATTCATCACGTTCTCGCAACCGATAGTACGTCGTCCAGCCTGCCGACGGCTTGCTTCAGCTCGGATTCTGAGACGTCGTGCACGAAGACCGCCTGCCCGATCTCGGTCAAGAGTGGAAGGCGCTGTGCTCCTCCTCGCTGACGCGTCGTGTCTATCAGTGCCTCAGCGAGAAAAGTGGTGTCGTCGAGAAGCTCGTGACGGGTGGGCAGGCCACAGGCTTCGATCGCACCCAGGATGCGGGCTAGATGCTGGTCGGTGAGCAGGCCGCGACCAGCCGCGATGCAGCAAGACAGCACCATGTCGATCGCCACCGCTTCCCCATGCATCAATTCCGGGAGCGCCTGCATCTCGATGGCTGGACTGAATGAGTGCCCAAAGTCGGCCAGTCGAGTGAGGTCGGCCTCCCAGAGATTGGGCTCGAGTTCCTCGAGCATGTTCTGGACCGCCGAACTGATGATGAGCTCGCCGGCTTTGCAGTCTCGGAACCTACCGTCCAGCATGTGCGTGGCGTGCTCCTCGAGCAAGTTGAACAGCCGACGGTCTTTGACCAAAGCGATTTTCAGGATCTCACCAAGACCATTGCTGATCGACCTCGTGTCCAGTGTCTCAAGGAACCCAGGATCGAGCAGAGAGTTCGTCGGCGCGTGGTAACTTCCGATCCTGCTCTTGTGCTCATCGAAATTGACGGCCGTTTTTACCCCCACGCCCGCGTCAACGAGTCCGATCAGGGTGGTGGGTATGCGGACGTACGGGACGCCTCGTCTGTAGAGACTTGTCGCGAGGCCAGCCATATCTGTGAGTACACCGCCGCCGATCGCCACAACGGGTTCATCCCGTCGTGACAGGCCGACGGCGTCGAACTCCCGCACCAGGCTCTCCACCGCCTCCAAGCTCTTCGACTCTTCGGACGCGGGTACTTTAATCAGGTGCAGCGGCACTCCATAGGCGTCGAAGTAGCCGCGGATTTGTGTGCCGTAGAGCGCCGCAACGACGTCGTCCACAACTGCGATCCGTACCGTTGGCAAACCGGGATTGAACTGAGCTGCCTCGGCGAGCGTCTTGTTTTCTGGCGCGAGCACATCCGGTGTGTACCGCACGCTGTACCTAACAGGCTGAAGCGTGTCGACGACCCATGTCGCGTCCGGCGTTGATCGTCGATCAGCGTGCACGGCTCTTGCGCGCAAGCCGGCACCGCGCATCCCGGCCAGAGGATCTGCGCAGGCGACGGAGATACGACGTTTGAAGTAATCGGGGTCTCGGTTGGTAACTTGATAGAGCCCCATATCTGACATATTGTCGAGGAGGCTTTCGCGGTAAGCGTTTCCGAACGCTTGAACGACTCCGCCGCTGAGGAAGGTAAGTTCCACCTGCGGATCCAGAGTCGCATGATTGAGCAAGACTTGTGCTAACGGTTTCGTTATGGCGTCAAGCGTTCTGCGCGCCTTGCCGCATCCTTCGCTGATACCCTTGGCTAAGTCGTCGACATGTTTCGGGACCGCCGAGAGACCGTGTCCTTCGCGCTGGTCGGCAAGCATGGCCAGCGTCCGCTCCATGCCTGGGCCCGAGCAGAATGAGCTCACGTGATCCATCTCCCCACAATCACACGGTAGATGTAACGCGACACCGTCCAATTCAAAACCGGCTGGCAGATGCCCGATCTCGCCTTGCAATCCGTGAACGGTATCGCAGGGGACCGAGCCGGTAGCGAGATCGAGCGTGCGCAACGCGATGCCGGTACTGATCGTGAGCGCGGCGAGTCGGTGCACTCGGGCGTGCGGCAGTGCGGATGCATGGCAGAGCGCGAGAGCCGTGACGTCGTTGACGACAATCCACTCATATTCTGCCGCGTGGATGTGTAGTTCCGCAGCTAGATCAAAATCTGGGGCGCGGGGACCCCACATGGGAGCACTTCCCACGGCGACGCCGCTGTTCTCGTTGATAGCGGCACCAAGGCATATCGCCACAGCGCCTGATTCGATGTGATGCGTACCTCGAAGTATCCTCATGTCATCGATCAGGTGGCGCACAAGACAGGCTTGCAAATCTTGTCCGGAACTATGCGTCGCTCGCTGGACACTGATCGAAGGCCGGATCTCGACGGCGCTCAACGAATCATCTGGCTCCATGATTCCTCGACGCCACCAGGTGCCCCCAATGTCGTAAACCGGGATGCGAGTACGTAGCACGTCATCATCACCCTATTTCCGCTAGTCCTGATATGGCGATTGATCCATCAGTGCCGCTGCTTGTCGGTCTATCACAAACTCTGTGTGTGCGGGGAGGCATGCGGCCGGTATATCCGGTGCAGATGAGATCAGACTCTGCATCGTTGTAGCTTTGGAGTGGCCCGAAGCCGCAACAACGATGCCTGGGAGAGTTCGCAGGAATGCCATCGAGATGGTCACCCGTAGCAGCCCAGCATATGGTCCGGTCGTCACTACACGTGAAGGCGACGCGTTCTTTTCGTCGCCAGGTAACAGGGATGCGACGTGGCCGTCTTCACCAAGCCCGCATACGGCGACGATGTTTCGCATGCGCGTGGCCAGGTGCCCTAGGGTGTCGTCGTACGAACATGCTGCCCTCTCGGCGTCGAGTGTATCTACCGGGATCGGGTACCGACCTGCCACTTCTGGAGCGGTATGCGCCAAGAGGGTCGCCTCGATACTCGGCCACGCTCTCTCGGGATGGGATGGCGCCACGGCACGCTCATCGAGCTGGCCCACATGGAGGGCATGCCAGGGGAGTTCTCGTTGCGCGAGTTCAACGCAGACGTCGAGCACGGAAGATCCCCCACTCAGCAGAAGAAGTGCGGGTTCTTCCCTCGTCGCATTCTGTACAGCATCATCGATGATCTCTGCCGCTCGCCTGCTGACGGTGTGACGGCAAGACTGAACGGAGACATGGCGTCTTCTGGACATGTTACGGGCCTGCTCCAGTGCATCGAGAAGGACTGATGAGGTAGTACGTATCCGGTTTGTCTCAGGCCGCCTAGACTAAACGTGGGCTGCGGCCTTGCTCGTAAGTTGACGCGGGTCAGCGTCACGGGGGAGGTGACAGCAGAGCCGTACTTACGGAAGGCGCACTGCCCGTTCAGTCCAAGCGGCGCATAGCCTTGGTGGCTGTGGGCGTTTCGCTCCGCTCGCCGTCCAGAAACGCCGCCATCGCCTGCCGTCGTGCGGGCGCGGCGAATGCCTCGAGAAAGGCGGCGGTCTCTGCGAGCAGCCCGCGCGCGAGAGGCTCTCGCAACGCGCAGGTGAGGCCACGCTTCGCGGCCACGAGGACGCTACGCGGTCGCCGTGCGAATGTGGCTGCCAGCGCGACGGCGGCCACGGACGCTTCGCCATCGGGGACTACTTCGTCCACGAGCCCTGCGGAGAGGGCCTCGTCGGCGGTAATCGGCTCGCCGCTGAAGATCATCCGCCGCGCTGTGCCGAGACCCACGAGGCGGGGCAGCATCTGGGTTCCGCCGGCTGCGGGGATGACCCCGATCCGCGCCTCGGTGAGCCCGATCCGCGCTGATGCGCCGGCTATGCGCAGATCTGCGCACATGGCGAGTTCGCAACCACCGCCGAGCGCGGCACCGTCGAGCGCGGCGATCGTGGGCACCGGCACGTCGAGCAGCGCCATGAACGAGCGTTGCATCGAGGCGGCGTGTGCGACCATCTCGTCGCCTTTCATCACAGCCATTTCCTTGATGTCAGCGCCCGCCGAGAAGACCCTGCCCTCGCTGCGAACGACGATCGCGCGCGCCTGCTCGTCAGCGGCCAGCGCGTGCACCGCAGCACGGAGCTCATATTGGGCGTGCCGGTCCAGTGCGTTCACCGGCGGGCGGTAGATCACCAGCTCAGCGACTCCA
>JBOHRZ010000174.1:0-6455 GCA_050732975.1 Gemmatimonadales bacterium | reverse complement strand
CCCGAGAACATCGACATCAGCGACACGCCACCGCGTGAATACGTACCGAAGATTCGCACCCGATTCCCTAACTCGGACGAATGGCATGCGATGCACGATCTGCATGCCCTGCCTGACGGTTGGGAGCAGATGGACTACGTCACGTTCCTTGAGGAACGCCGAAAGCTGATGGCAGGGGTGACCCGGCGAGGGTTTGAGACGCTGCGGTAGGCAGCAGATCGTCGCCGGCACAGCCGAAGGGAGAAGGGCACGGTGGCCGAGATCAACCTGACGCAAACAGAGGCAGACGCCCTGATTGCCGTGGAAAAGCATCGTGCCAATGACGATCGGAACGACTTTCCCACCGGCGGCGAGTCCCTGATCGTGCCGTTGCAGTCCGTCGACAAGCGCGAGCAGTTTCTTCTCGACCTCAGTCGCGGCCGCATCGACCTTGCGAAGGTCAAGATGCAGACCCGCGGGCGGCAGGTCGTCGTTCTTGTCCGGCTCGATCTGGCTGGTGCTCCCCATCGCAATCCCGACGACCAGGAGATCCCGGCGCCGCACCTCCATATTTACCGTGAGGGATTCGGCGACAAGTGGGCAATGCCCGTTCCAGCCGACCGCTTCCGCGATCCGGATGATGTCTGGGCAACATTCGAGGACTTCTTACAGTTCTGCAACGTGACCCAGCCGCCGCACATCGACCGAGGGTTGTTCACATGATCGAGGACATCCAGCGGCTCATGGAGCAGTACCACGAATGGCTCCGCGACAAGACGGCGCTGCGGCAAGTCGGCTCGTGGGTGGAGATCACAACACCGTTCCTCGACCGGCACAACGACTACGTCCAGATCTATGCGAAGCGTTCGAACGGTGGGTTTGTGCTGACGGATGACGGCCACACCCTCGGCGACCTGGAGCAGAACGGCTGCAAGCTGGAGAGCCGCAAGCGGCAGGATCTGCTGAAGATGACGCTCAATGGCTTTGGTGTTCAGCAGGAAGGGAACGCGCTCCAGGTTCACACGTCACGTGACAACTTTGCGCTGCGGAAGCACAACCTTGTGCAGGCGATGCTCGCAGTGAACGACATGTTCTATCTCGCCGTTCCGATGGTGGCGAGCCTGTTCTATGAAGATGTCGTCGTATGGCTCGACACCAACGATGTTCGCTACACGCCGAAGGTCAAATTCACCGGCAAGACAGGCTACGACCACCTGTTCGACTTTGTGATTCCGAAGTCCCGCCGGCAACCGGAGCGGATTATCCAGACGATCAACCGACCCAGCCGCGACACGGCGCAGCTCGTCGTGCTGTCGTGGGTGGACACCAAGGAGGTACGGTCACCGGACTCGCGAGCCTACGCGCTGTTGAATGACTCGGAGCAGGCTGTGTCGCCGTCGGTGCTCGATGCGTTGCGAAGCTACGAGGTCAGCGCGATTCCCTGGAGCCAGCGAGAAGAGGTTCGCGAGGAACTGGCGGCGTGAAGGACTGAAGTCTCCGCGCGCTTTCCGGACCACGCCACTTGCTACGTCGCGGTCCACGATGGGGGCACCGCGATCACGAAGAATGCGCGTTCCCACCCGTCGCCAACCTACTTCCTCGTCGCCCTGGTCGCCGGCGCAACGGCCGAGTCATCGCCAACGAACACCGCACGGCCCGGCCCGATCGAACCGCAAGTGTCACGCCGCGCGCTCGTAGACAACAGCCTCCTTGACCTCTTCCTCGCTCAGGTCATAGTCGGCAGCAACATCCGAGATGGCTTCGCCTGCGTCGATGCGGTCGGCGATGACTTCGGTCGTGATGCTGCGACTCTGAACGATTGGCCGGCCGAAGGCGATCGCCGCGTCGATCGTAATCGACCGCCGGTCGGAAGGTGTTTCCGGGGGGAGGAACGGATAGAGCCGAATCGGGAAGTTGCTGGCGTCCCACTCGACCCGGCGCAGATGCGCCGCGAAGATCTCCCGCATCGCAAGCTGTCCGGCGGCGGAGAGGTCAATCAACTCGCCGTAGCGATCAAGGAAGAGGCGGCCAGCGGCTGTCCGCAGCTCGGTCCGTAACAAGAAGCGCCTGATGCGCAGTTCGGTCTGCGCGTAATCGAGCGCGTGGCGAACTTCTCGTACCGAGACACGGTGGTCCGTCCGGAGGCCCCACAGCACGTGGGCTTCGATCAGGTTCCAGAAGGACAGGAGCGGCGGATTCCTGGAGGCCGGTGAAATGATCAGGGGCCACTGGCGTGAACCCTGCGAGGTCGGATAACTCCTGCCAGCGAACCAACTGCGCAAGGTGGCCGGCGGCATCCGGAGATACCACGCCGCCTCGGCAACCGTATATGCTGGCTGGTTTCGGATGTCGCGGCGGTTGGTCGCTGGTTTCCTCGCAACTGGGGCCATGACAAAACGTTAGCTGGATCGAGCCGATCACACCAGCACCGATTTACGCACCTCACCATGGAGTGGGGCTCTCGTTTGCCGCTCAGCCGACAGGCCGATGATCAAGAAAGATCGTGGTCAGGTCATCATTGAAATCCAAATGGACAGTAGCCAACGGTTGGCGGCATGCCAACATATTGGTAAACAGGTACTTACGATGGTAGTCGGTTAGGAAATCAAACGGCGCCGATCCCTGCCGAAAGCCGCCGCGGTGGATTGCGCCGCGGAACGGCTATTGACGACGGCGGCGGGGCCAACGTCGCAGGCGGTCGTTGATCTCCGACATCCTGGCTTGGTACTCAGCACATCGCGCCAACACCAACTCAATTTCGGGCCGCGACCTCGTCTGCTCGACCAGCGCGGCAAGCTCCTCCTGATAGCGCTTGCCGCGAGTCGTCACATCGGCGGCCCGGCTGGCGAGCGCCAGCTCTTCCTCAGACCTCTGCTGGTCGGTCATCGAGATGATTCTCCAGTCGCCTTGCGGGGCGTTCGCGAATGTACACCGCCGCTATTGGCCAGAACCCCGCTGGCGGGCCAGATGCGCCGCGTTCTGCTGATGCCACCCCTGCAACTCACGGATGACCTCGCCCAACGTCGGAACCTCACGTTCGCTCCGCAGTTCCTCGATCGCGAGCTCACGCCCGTCGCCGAAGGTGTCGTACGTGTGCTTGTGATGGTAGGGACGATGTCCGTGGGGCGAGTCGTAGCGCAGGATGGTCTCGCCGCCACGCAGCCCGGCATGGTAGCAGAAGCTCCGGGTCCGGACCCAGGCCGACCCGCCCCGGCCGCTCAGCACGTCAATCTCCTTCCGGACTTCGATCACGATTCCATCAAGGCAGGTGATCGTCCCCTCCAGCAGGACCACCTTACCCAGGATCGTGAAGGCGCATCCGTCGTGCACGACGAACCCTTCCTCGCGGAAGGTGGCCATGTACGATTCGTGAACCTGGAGATAGTTCTCGAGCCGGTTACGGCCGTGCTTCCCCGGCAAGTCGGCTCCAGAGGTCGAACCAGAAGAGCCACTCGCTCACCTCGGCGGTGTCCCTTACCAGGCCGTGCTCAAGCGCCGTGTGCAGCTCGCCCGACGGCAGCTCATAACGGTGTTCGAATACACGCAGGCGGGCTTCGAGCACCACCACATAGTTCGTGAGGGTAGCCGACGCTTCGGCGAAGGCCGCGTCGAGCAGACTGGAGCGCTCCGCTACCGACATCTCACGGAGTGCTGCTGATGGAATGGTTACTGGCATCCCACGGGCAAAGGTCGATCGAACGGAGCCCATCGTCAAGAGCGGACCCTCTCCGATAGTGACTCTGCGGCAGACGCAAGTGGCGGCATGCCCATATCGTAGGTAACCTTAGCCGTTCCTGATAACCCGATTTACGCAGTACGGTTTCGTCAGTCGTCCCGCGCAACCCCGGACCGGCCCGATGCCCCCCTTCGCCGAATCCGAAGTCGAAGACGCCGCCCTGGAATGGCTCCGGATCCTCGGTTACGCCACGTTGTATGGCCCCGACATCGAGGTCGACCAGCCTGCCGCCGAACGCACCGACCCGGACTTCCACGACGTCATCCTTGACCGCCGGCTGCGCGATGCGCTTGACCGGCTCAACGGCCATCTCCCGGCCGAGGCCATCGAGGACGCCTACCGCCAACTGACCTGGGCCGACGCGCCGTCGTTGATCGAACACAACCACGCGGCCTATCGCATGCTGGTCGACGGGATCGACGTCGAGTACCGGCGTCATGACGGCTCCATCGCCGGCGACAAGGCGTGGCTCGTTGATTTCGCCAATCCCGACAACAACGACTGGCTCGCCGTCAACCAGTTCACCGTTTCCGATGGCCAGCACACTCGGCGTCCCGACATCGTCCTCTTCGTGAACGGACTGCCGCTCGCGGTCATCGAGCTCAAGAATCCGACCGACGAGAACGCCACGATCCATCCCGCCTGGAACCAGCTGCAGACATACCAGGCGCAGATCCCGACGCTGTTCACCACCAACGCGGCACTGGTGATCGCCGACGGCTTCACCGCCCGGATGGGGCCGCTGGGTGCCGGGTTCGAGTGGTTCAAGCCGTGGCGCACGATCAGCGGCCGGGAGGTGGCGCCACCGGCAGAGCTGGAATTGCGGGTGCTCCTCGAAGGGGTGTTCGAGAAGCGGCGCTTCCTGGCGCTGCTCCGACACTTCATCGTCTTCGAGGACGAGGGCGCGGGGTCGCTGATCAAGAAGATGGCAGGGTACCACCAGTTCCATGCGGTCAACGTCGCGGTGGAAGAGACTCTCCGGGCCGCCCGTGAGGTCGGCTCTGGCAAGTTCATCGAACGCGACCAGGAGGGGCGGTACGCCTCCGGGCATCAACCGGGCGGCGAAACCGGCGAGCGGCGCGTCGGCGTGGTGTGGCATACGCAGGGGTCCGGTAAGAGCCTGACGATGGCGTTCTACGCCGGCCGCGTCATCCTCCATCCGGCGATGGAGAACCCCACCATCGTGGTCCTCACCGATCGGAACGACCTCGACGACCAGCTCTTCGGCACCTTCGCGCGCTGTCGCGAGTTGTTGCGCCAGGCTCCGGTACAGGCGGCCGACCGCACTGACCTTCGCGCCAAACTCGCCGTGGCATCAGGCGGGGTGGTCTTCACCACGATCCAGAAGTTCTTCCCCGACGAGAAGGGCGATCATCACCCGGTGCTATCCGACCGGCGCAACATCGTCGTGATCGCTGACGAGGCGCACCGCTCGCAGTATGACTTCATCGACGGCTTTGCGCGGCACATGCGCGACGCGCTGCCCAATGCGTCGTTCGTCGGCTTCACCGGAACGCCGATCGAGAAGACCGACGCCAACACCCGCGCAGTGTTCGGCGACTACATCAGCGTGTACGACATCCAGCGGGCGGTCACCGACGGTGCCACGGTCCCGATCTACTATGAAGGCCGGCTGGCGAAGCTCGCGCTCAAGGATTCCGAGCGCCCGAAAATCGACCCCAATTTCGACGAGGCCACCGAGGGCGAAGAGGTCGAGCGGAAGGAGAAGCTCAAGAGCCGGTGGGCGCAGCTGGAGGCGGTCGTCGGCTCGGAGAACCGGTTGAAGCTGATCGCCCGGGACCTGGTGGATCATTTCGACAACCGCATCGCCGCGATGGACGGAAAGGCGATGATCGTGACGATGAGCCGGCGGATCGCAGTGGCGCTGTACCAGGAGCTGATCGCGCTCCGGCCCCAATGGCACGGCGCCGGCGACGATACCGGCGGCCTCAAGGTGGTGATGACCGGGTCGGCATCCGATCCGCTCGACTGGCAGAAGCACATCCGCAACAAGGCGCGGCGTGAGGCGCTGGCCAAGCGGTTTCGCGACCCGCGCGACCCGTTCCGGATCGTGATCGTGCGCGACATGTGGCTCACCGGGTTCGATGCGCCCTCGCTGCACACGATGTACGTCGACAAGCCGATGCGGGGACACGGCCTGATGCAGGCGATTGCCCGGGTGAACCGCGTCTTCCGCGACAAGCCCGGCGGGCTGGTCGTCGACTATCTCGGCCTGGCCGACGAACTCAAGAAGGCGCTGGCGACCTACACCGAGGCTGGCGGCATCGGCAGGACCGCGATCGATCAACCCGAAGCGGTCGCGGTGATGCTGGAGAAGTACGAGGTCTGCCACGGCCTGTTCCACGGCTTCACGTGGGAGAAGTGGGTCGCCGGCACGTCGAGTGATCGCCTGGCACTCATGGGCAATGCTCAAGAGCACATTCTGGCGCAGGAAGACGGCAAGACCCGGTTCAGCAAGGCCGTAACCGAACTCGGACAGGCCTTCGCGCTCGCCGTTCCCGATGCCGAAGCGATCCGGATCCGTGACGACGTGGCGTTCTTCCAGAACGTCCGGGCCGTCCTCATGAAACGGGCACCGGGTGAGGCGCGAACCGACGAGGAACTCGACCACGCCATCCGGCAGATCATCTCGCGGGCGGTCGTTTCGGATGAAGTAGTCGACATCTTCGCCGCGGCCGGACTCAAGAAGCCCGATATCTCGATCCTCTCCGACGAGTTC
>JBOHRZ010000173.1:0-6529 GCA_050732975.1 Gemmatimonadales bacterium | reverse complement strand
GGCGGGACCGTCTTGAGCGTCGCCGTCGCCTCTGCAAGCGAGACCGGAACCACCTCGTTGCCGCGCAGCGCCACCATCTTGCCGAAGTTCCCCGCTGCGGCGAGGTCAGCCGCCCGGACGCCAACCCGGGTTCCCAGAATCCGGTCGAACAGCGTCGGCGGACCGCCGCGCTGGACGTGACCGATCACCGCGGCGCGCGTCTCGATGCCGGTCCGCTCCTCGATCAGTTCCGCCACCGCCTCACCGACGCCGCGCTTCTTGAGGATCATGTGACCGAACTGGTCGAGCTCTTCGCCACCGGTATTCATGCCGGGCAGCGTCACTGCTTCTGACGTGACCACGATCGCGACCTGATCGCGGGCGTGGACTGCCTTGAGGTGACGGCACATCACGTCAGCGTCAGATTCGCGTTCGGGAAGGAGAACCCAGTCGGCGCCGGCGGCGATCGCGGTGAAGAGCGCCACCCAGCCGGCGTGGCGGCCCATGACCTCGAGGACGATGATGCGGCGATGGCTCCGTCCGGTGTCGCGCAGGCGCTCGACGGCCTCCACGGAGATCGTCGCCGCGGTGTCGAAACCGAAGGTGTAATCGGTGGCGGCGAGATCGTTATCCATCGTCTTCGGGACGCCGATCACCGGCAGTTGGTGCTCGCGGAAGAAGCGCGCCGCGACGCCCAGCGTGTCTTCGCCGCCCATGGCGACGAGGGCATCGAGACGGAGTGCCTTGAAGGAATCAAGGCAGCGCTGCACCGCGCCCTGCCCTTCCTTCTTGAACGGATTCGTGCGCGACGTGCCGAGGATGGTCCCGCCGCGCCCGACGATCTCTTTCACGTCCGCGAACTGCAACGGCCGGGTCACGCCGTCGACCAGGCCGCGCCACCCTTCGAGGATGCCGACCGACTCGAAACCATGATCGAGTGCCCGGGTGACGCAACCGCGAATCGCGGGGTTGAGCCCGGGGCAGTCGCCACCGCCGGTGAGAATGCCGATACGCCTGGTCATGCCGGAAACTTACACGCCGCCCCGGCGCATCGTAGCAGCCGGGAGCGGGACGGCGTGCAGTGGGGGTCGTCTGATGTCAGTGCGCGGCGGCGATCTTCCGGTCGTCGAGCAGTTTTTCCGCGGTCGCGAGGTGCTTGCGAAGCGTCGGCATGATCTCCCGCAAGTACATCTTCACGCTATCGTTCTGCGCAGCGGGCAGGTACCAACTGGTGTCCTTCGCGATCTCGTTGGCGTGATCATCGCGCACCGATTCGAGGAAGACGCGGTCGAACAGCGCGCCCTTCAGGGCGCGCAGCCGCGTCATGTCGGCGCGGTGCCGCCGCACGATGGCGCTGTCGCTGTCGGCGAAGATCCGCAGCGGAATCTTCCAGCGCTTCGCCAGCTCGGTGGCGCTCACCTGCGCGTTGGTGTGGCCGCGCAGGAGCGACTTCGTGAAGGTACGCACGCGGGGATCATGGGCCTTCTTCGCGGCGAGCCGCGCGGTTTCGATCTCCTCCTGGTCGACGGTGGCGCGGAGGCCGAGAATGGCGCCGTCGGTGAGCGAATCGGCGAGTTGGCGCCAGACCGGAACGCGCACGGCGGCAGCCGGTTGGTGCGCGCAGGGGAGACAGGGACCGCCAGAGAGCATAGCCAAGAGAGCGACGATCATGGAGCACCTCCTGATCGGTGCGGGAGTAGCGCCGCCGCGTGGATCGTGAGGCGACGTGACGCCATCGGTGACGTTCCAAGGCCGGGAACAGCGCACGAAAGGGAGTGCCATGCATCGCTTATGTTGCGGGCATCATCGCGTTCCGAGCCCGGAGGCCGGAGCCCGGAGCCTGGAGTCCGGAGCCCGGAGCCCGGAGCCCACAGCCTGGAGCCTGGAGCCCTGTGACTGTCTTCGAACTGAGCGGCCTGATCTTCGCTGGCGCCCTGGCCGCCGGACTGCTGGGAGCGCTCACCGGGCTGGGCGGCGGTGTGGTGATCGTCCCGCTCCTGACCATCGGTTTCGGCGTCAACATCCGCTACGCGATCGGCGCGTCGCTCGTCAGCGTGATTGCGACGTCGTCCGGCGCCGCGGCCGCCTATGTGCGCGAGGGCTTCACCAACATCCGCGTGGCGATGGTGCTGGAGATAGCCACCACGATCGGCGCGATCGTCGGCGCCGCACTTGCCGGGGTCTTCTCGACACAGATCCTGGCATTCATTTTCGCCGCGATGTTGCTCTATTCCGCGTTTCTTTCCGGCCGCCGGCGAAGCGAGCACCTGCCGCTGGAGTGGTCCGACCGTTGGGCAATGCGTTTCAAGCTGTCCAGTTCGTATCCGTCGAGTGAGGGACAACAGCACTACGGTGTCCGCAACGTCCCCGCCGGATTCGGCCTGATGTTCGTCGCCGGAACGCTCTCGGGGCTTCTCGGCATCGGCTCGGGGGCGGTCAAGGTTCTCGCGATGGACAACGCCATGCACCTGCCGTTCAAGGTTTCCACCACGACCAGCAACCTGATGATCGGCGTCACGGCGGCGGCGAGTGCCGGGATCTACCTCCGCCGCGGGCAGATCGACCCGGCGCTGGCGTTCCCGGTAATGCTGGGCGTGCTGGCAGGCGCGTTGCTCGGCACCCGGCTTCTTGCCCGTCTGCAACCGCGCCGGCTGCGACTGATCTTCGGGGTCGTCGTGGTGGCGCTGGCGCTCGAAATGGTGTTCAAGGCGATCACGGGGAGAATCTGACCGTGGCACGCTGGACGGACGAGCAGGTAGCCAACGCCGTCGGCCTGACACTGCGGGTCGGAGTTTCCGCCGCGGCCGCCATTACCCTGGCTGGTGCGGTGTGGTTTCTGGTGCATCAGGGGCGCACTCATGCGGACTACGCCGCCTTCCGGGGCGAACCGGCTGAGCTGCGCAGCGTCACGGCCATCGTCGGCTCCGCGCTGCATGGCCGCCCGTTGGGCGTCATCCAGTTCGGGCTGCTCTGCCTGATCGCCACGCCGATCGCGCGGGTGGCGCTGTCGCTGATCGGGTTCATCCGGGAGCGCGACCGCACCTACATCGCGATCACCGCCACCGTGCTGGTGATTCTCTCTGCGGCGCTGATCGGCCTGTAGGTACCGAGATGTCGCGGCGACCGGCCGAGATCCCGGTTCGGCGCCCATCCGTGCGCAAGGCCAACTGTCAACGCCCGAGAGGGGACACGGATAACCGCAACGGATGAAGCGGAAAAAACCAGATAAGGCATTTGAGGTGCACTCCCGGTTCGGCGGCGCTTCACTCTCGCCGCAATCTCCGCCGCGCCGGAAAGCCCGGCACCCCATGTTCTATCCGATCTGATCCGCTTCATCCGCTCTTATCCGTTCCCACTCCGGTCGGTGGGGTCGCGCATCCCGCCAAGGTGGGCGCCGAGCCTGGATGCCGGGGCGCCCAGCCGCGACGCCAGCTTCATTGCCCGTGGGGATCACTGCCCCGACGGCAATCGGAACACCACCAGCTGCGGCCGGAGCGCGGAGCTGAACGCCGCGCCCCCCGGCGTCGCGAACCGGATCGACACCGTCGATTCGTTCGCCGGCGTGTCCAGCCGCCAGAACGACATGGTACCCGGGTTCATCGACCAAGTCGCCGAACTGGAAGTGATGGGCACCAGTTGCAGCGGCATCGACAGCGGGAAAGACGTCGACGGCCCCGCGGTCACGTAGGCGCGATTCCAGAGCTGGCGCATGTTGCGCGTCACGAATCGATCGGCGAGCGGCGCGGTGGCCCGTGGCAGGCCGGGAAGGCTGTCGGTGTAGAGCGCCAGGCCGAAGTTGCCGAACGTTGCCGGAAACGAACCGCCCGCGACGGCGATGATCGCCTGCACGCCATCGGACGGCCCGGTCTCGAGCTGCGCCAGCGCCCCAGGATAGTGGTCGGCAATGTACCGTACCAGCAACCAGTCGCCTCCGCGCCACGGGAAACCCAATTCCGAATCGTTGTGCAGCGTGAGGCTCGCGGTATCGGGCAGCAACGCGTAGGCGTACGAATTGAAGAAGAAGCCCTGGATGAATCCCTGCGACGAATCGGGGAAGAGCTGGCTGGGGCTCTGCCGGCACGCCGGCGCGGGGCATTTCTGCTCCCAGTAGATCGACCCGAGCTCCTCCGCGACGATGCTCATTCCCTCGTCGAGCCAGCTCGACAGCGGAGCGCCGCTGTGTACCACGGCGTGCTGCGAAAAGTTGATCAGGTGCTGCAGCTCGTGAAGAAACGTCCCCGGGATGTCGAGGTCGACATCCGCCACGGTGTGGCTGCAACTGAACGTCCCGCTGGGATCGGGAACCACCGAGTAGAAAATCTCGCCCTGGTTCGAATTGGCGTCGCTGGGGCCGTTGAAATCCTCGGGATCGAAGAAGCCGGCGATGTACCCCTGCGTCTGGCATGTGGCGGCCGGCGTGATGCCGTTCACCACCTGCGAAAGCAGCATGATCACCCGACCGTTCTGGTCAATGTCGGATGGCTCGCCGAAGTTGACCACGTCGATCGAGTCCAGCCGCTGGTCGAACAACTGACCGTAGTTGGCAAGTTGTGTCGGAGTGAAGCCGTTGGTCGGTGCGCCGGTGTCGACGTACAACAGGATGTTGTTGCCGATGTAGTCGAGCTGCGCCGTGGTGGTGGTGAAGTTGGCGCCGGTCAGCGTCGTCGCCACGTGAAAGGCCCGGGTGCTTCCCAGCGGCGGAGGCGGTCCAACCAGCGCCGCCGAATGCGCTCGCGCCCTCGCCGCCGACAGATTCAACTTTCCGGTCTGCAGGTCCGTCGCCGCGCGCGAGAAGAGCCGCGCCTCGAAGGTGCGCTGCAAGGTGCGGGGCCGCATCGCTTCCATGCCCGCGGCGCCGGCGCCTCCTGCCCGCGCGGCGGCGCGCAACGCCGCCACCCGCTGGCTCGACAGCTCCGAGGCCGCGATGCTGCCCGTCTGAAGCGTGTACGACACCGGAAGGTTCGCGGTGAGGTTGGTTGCGAACTGCGCCGCGACGACGTAGCTGGCGCCGTTGCCCGCCAGCGTCAGTACGTCGCCGCCGCCGCTGCAGTCGATGATCGCCGAATGCGCCACGTCGAGCTGCAACGTCCCCGACGGGGAGCAGGGATCGTTCGAAAACGAGATCGGACCGGTCCCGTCCGTCGACGACGGACTGCTGCTGCAGGCGGCGACGAATCCGGCGCCGATCAGGGCCGCAAGATGACTTCTCACTCAGGTGTCCTCGAATCAGGTTCGTGAAGCAGCGCCGCGAGCAGCACTGGCAGCCGCTCGGCGTTGCCGGTGTCCCATCCGGTCACAATGCGCCGGACGATGCCATTGCGGTCGATCACCACCGTCTGCGGAATGCCGCCGACGTGGTAAGCGGCATCATTCGGGTTGGGCAGGTACGGTGCGTTCGGCGACTGCACCGGTTGGTCGGCGATCCCGACCGGAAAGTGAATGCCGTGCTCGGCGATGAAGTATTCGCGATCCGCGGCGAGTTCCGCTGCCGGGGAGAGGCCGCGTTGCTGCCCGAAATAGCCGTAGAACTGGGTCGCGAACACGAACTGAACCCCTTGCGCCTCGAATCGCGCCGCCATGTCGGCCATCGCGGGGTAGCTGTTGCGGCAGGGGATGCACCAATGCGCCGTGAACTCGACGACGGTGATTTTCCCCCCGGGATCGATGACGCGCGTTCCCTCCGGCGAGTTAAGCCACTGCCCCGCAGCGATCGGCGGCGCCGCTTTGCCGACCAGTGCGTATCGCGCCCGTTCCGGCGCCAGGATCTCGTCCGCGTCGGTGGCCGTCACCTCGGGATGGTCCCGTTGGGCCTGGTCCAGCACCATCAACGCCGAATCGACCTGTCCCACGTCGCCGTAGACCTCCGCCAGATCGGTGTACGCGATCAGAGCGTCGAAGGCGTTCAGCACATCCGGCCCCCGCGCGGTCGACGGCGCCACCTTGAGATGTTTCGCCAGCGCGATGATCGCCAGCGAATGCTGCCGGATCCGGGAATCGACATCCAGGTACCGGTACTCGCCGTTAAGACGCGCATGGGCGGCGATTTTCTGCAGGACGACCGCATCGGGCATCGCGTCAAGTCGCGCCATGTACGGTTCGGCCCGCAGGATCGCCACCGTATCAGGCCGGGTGAGTGCCGAAATCATGGTCACCAGCGCCGACGCGGAATCCGCCGTCGAGATCCCGGGCTCGGCGAGCCGCTTATCAACCGCCGCCATCGCGAGCGAGTCGCGGCCCAGTTGGGTGTACAATCCGGACAGCGCGATGAGCCCTGGCCCGTTCGTCGAGGCGATACTGAATTGCGAGGCGCATTCCGCCAGCCGGGTATCGCGCTGCGCCAGCAGCGCGCTGACATTGACCGGCTTGCCGCCGGGCAGTGCTGCAGAATCTCGCGCCGCCTTGTAGGCCTGATTGAACCAGTTGCCCGCGGTCTTGATGCATCCATCGGGGGTCGCCGGCGCCTGCGCCCCGGCCCGGGCTGTTGCGGCAACCAGCACCGCCATCCACAACGCTCGCCGCATCGAATCAACCCTTCCGCGCAATGTTGAGG
>JBOHRZ010000172.1:0-6548 GCA_050732975.1 Gemmatimonadales bacterium | reverse complement strand
CGACGAGATCTTCGTCTTCACCCCGCAGGGCGACGTCAAGCAGCTTCCCAAGGGCGCGACCGCGATCGATTTCGCGTTCCACGTGCACACGGATGTCGGGCTGCATACGTCGGGTGCCAAGGTGAACGGGCGGATCGCGCCGCTGCATCGCGAACTCAAGAACGGCGACTCGGTGGAGATTCTCACGTCGCCGCAGGCGAAACCGAGCCGTGACTGGCTGAGCCACGTGCGAACCGGACGGGCGCGCAGCAAGATCAAGCAGTGGGTGCGGCACGAGGAGCAGACGGTGTCGCGGCAACTGGGCCGCGACATCCTGACCCGCGAACTGAAGCGCCGGCGACTCGACCTGCCATCGCCCGACGCCATGCAGGCGGCGGCGGTGACGCTCAACCTCGACGACGCCGACGCGCTGGAAGTCTCGCTGGGCCGCGGCGACCTGGCGGTGGGACAGGTGATGCGCGCGCTGTTCCCGGAGCTTCCCTCCGAGGTGCTGCAGGAGAAGGCGCCCACGGCGTTCGGACGGGTGATGAACCGGCTGCGCCTGGGGCGGGGCATCCGGATCCAGGGCGTCGACGGGCTGATGGTGCGCTACGCGCAATGCTGCCAGCCGGTGCCCGGCGACGAAGTGGTGGGGTACGTGACGCAGGGGCGGGGGATTTCCATTCACCGCGCCGATTGCCCCAACCTGCTCACGCTGAGCCAGAGCGAGCGGCGGGTCGAGATCGACTGGCAGGAACAGAGCGGCGAGACGTTCGCCGTCCGGCTCGACGTCACCGGCGAGGACCGTCGCGGCCTCTACGCTGACATCATGCAGGCGATTTCGCAGACCGGCACCAACATCCGTGGGGCCGACCTGCAATCGCGCGACGGCGGCGTTCACGGAACGGTATTCGTCGAGGTCGACAATCGGACCCACCTCGCCAAGGTGCAGCGCGCGATCCGCAAGGTGAAAGGCGTGACGACGGTCGACCGGCGCGAGGCGGCGCGCGCGAGCTGAGGGGAGTCGGCCCGAACATTTCCCGAAGCCGGTCGCTATATTGTCCCCATGCCAAGGTTCGAAGTCCAGGCGCCGTTTACCCCGGCGGGCGATCAGCCGCGGGCGATCGCCGGCCTCATGGACGGCCTGCACCGCGACGAGCGCCATCAGACCCTGTTGGGAGTGACCGGCAGCGGCAAGACGATGACGCTTGCCCATGTCATCGCCGAATGGCGCCGTCCGACCCTGGTGCTCTCCCACAACAAGACGCTGGCCGCGCAGCTCTACGGCGAGTTCCGGCAGTTCCTTCCGGCCAATGCCGTGGAGTATTTCGTCTCGTACTACGACTATTACCAGCCGGAAGCGTACGTCCCGTCGACCGACGTGTATATCGAGAAGGACGCTTCGATCAACGAGGACCTCGAGGCGCTGCGGTTGCGAGCGACGTCGTCGCTGATGGAGCGCGACGACGTGGTGATCGTCTCGACAGTGTCGGCGATCTACGGTCTGGGCGACCCCGCCGCCTACCGCGCCTTGATGGTCGGCGTCAAGGTCGGCGAACAGCGCGGCCGCGACAGCATCCTCGCCGACCTGGTCGGGATCCAGTATCAGCGCAACGATGCCTCGTTCGAACCGGGGACCTTCCGGGTGCGGGGCGATACCATCGAGATCTACCCCGCCTACGACGAGCAGGGCGTCCGGATCGAACTCTGGGGCGACCAGGTCGAGCGAATCGCCCGGTTCCGTCCCGTCACCGGTAATACCATCGCGCAGCTTGACCGGTGCGCGATCTACCCGGCGAAGCACTTTGTCATGCAGCGGCCCACCATCGAGCGCGCGGTGCGCCTGATCCGCGACGAGCTGGGCGAGCGGCTGCGCATGTTGCGCGGCGCCGGCAAGCTGCTGGAAGCGCAGCGCCTCGAAGCCCGCACCACGTTCGACGTCGAGATGCTGCTGGAGGTGGGGACCTGCGCCGGCGTCGAGAATTACTCCCGGCATCTTTCGGGACGGTCGGAGGGAGAGCGGCCGGCGTGCCTGCTGGATTATTTCCCGCCGGACTACCTGGTGGTGGTCGATGAATCGCACGTCTCGCTGCCGCAGATCGGCGGGATGTACAACGGCGACCGGGCTCGCAAGGAGGTGCTCGTCGAATACGGTTTCCGGCTGCCGTCGGCGCTCGACAACCGGCCGCTGCGATTCGACGAATTCATGTCGCTGGTGCCACGGATGATCACCGTGTCGGCGACGCCCGGCGATCTCGAACTGGGGCTCAGCCACGGCGCCGTGGTCGAGCAGATCATCCGGCCCACTGGTCTCATCGACCCCGAGGTCGAGATCCGCCCGGTCCGGGGCCAGGTCGACGATCTTCTGGGCGAGATCCGCGAGCGGGCCCGCCGCCGCGAGCGGGTCCTGGTGACCACGCTGACCAAGCGGATGTCGGAGGACCTCACCGACTATCTGCAGCAGGCGCAGGTGCGGGTGCGCTACCTGCACAGCGACATCGACGCGATCGAGCGGGTCGAGATTCTCCGCGGGCTCAGGCTCGGTGAGTTCGACGTGCTGGTGGGGATCAACCTGCTGCGCGAAGGCCTCGACCTGCCGGAGGTTTCCCTCGTCGCGATCCTCGACGCCGACCAGGAAGGGTTCCTGCGCAGCGACCGCTCATTGATTCAGACGGTCGGCCGGGCGGCGCGCAACGTCAACGGCCGCGCTATTCTCTACGCCGACCGGATGACGGGATCCATGCAGCGGGCGCTCGACGAGATGGGCCGGCGCCGTGAATTGCAGCGGGCCCATAACACGGAGCACGGCATCACCCCGATGTCGATCGTCAAGACGCTGGACGAAGTGCGCCTCACCACCCGGGTCGCCGACCAGCGGACCGAGCGCGCCGATTCGCGCAAGCGGGAGCGGGAAGTGCCGGCCGACCTGCACGACCCCGCCCAGCGCGCGGCGGCGATTGCGGCCCTCGAGGCGCAGATGCGCGACGCGGCAGCGAACCTGGAGTTCGAACTCGCCGCGATGCTCCGCGACCAGCTCAACGATCTGCGCGCCGTCGATGCCCCCGATGTCGCGCGGCCGGTGCTGCGGGGCAGCCGCCGGTGACCGCGCCTCTCGACCTGGCTGGTGTGGAGGCGCTCGGCGAGCAGCTCGGTCGCGACCTTCCGCGAGGGAGCGTGGTGTGGCTTGAAGGTCCGCTCGGCGCGGGGAAAACTACCCTCGCCCGGGCGATCACCCGCGGCCGCGGCATGCCCGACAATGCCTCGTCGCCGACGTTTGGACTCGTGCACCATTATCACGGGCCGCGCGGCCCGGTGTATCACGTCGATTGCTACCGGATGCGGCATCCAGACGAAGCCGCCGACCTCGATTGGGAGACGATGCTCGGGAGCGATCTGGTGTTGATCGAGTGGCCGGACCGGGCCGGCGCGTGGGCACCACCGCCATCGCACCGCGTCCGTCTGGCGACCCGGAGCGACGACACCCGGGTGGTCGGGGTCTCGTGACGACACTCGCCTTCGACACCGCCACCGATCGCTGCACCGTTGCCGCGCGCCGCGGCGACCGGGTCGCGTCACGCATCGCGGATGGGTCGCGGAGCCACGCCACCAGGATTCTGGAGCTGATCGATGCGACGCTCGGCGACGTCGGGGCCACGGTGCGCGATATCACCCGGCTCCTCACCGGTGATGGTCCCGGTTCGTTCACCGGGTTGCGGGTCGCCGCGTCGGTCGCCAAGGGCCTGCTATGGTATCGAGAGGTACAGTGGCTCGTGGCGCCGTCGCTGCTGATCCGCGCCTGCGGTCAGGCCCCGATGGGCGGCGCGACGGTTCTGGCGTTGAGCGACGCGTTGCGCGGCGAGCTGTATGCCGGATGCTGGGTGATCGGGCCGGACGGCGTAACGCGGCGGGGCCCGGCCCCGCGAGCGATGGCACCGGGCGATCTGGCCCGATTCGGTCCCGTGGACGTGGTGGTCGGATCGATACCGGCCGGCGCCGTGGCGGCGGTTGCGACGATTACCGGGGTACCACCCATCACGGGTGACCGGTCGCTTCCCGATGCGCGAGTGCTGCTTACGATGGCCGAACTGCCGGGCGCCACCTCGGTGGTGAACGATCCGGCATCGTGGGAGCCCGAGTACGGTCGCCCCGCCGAGGCTCAGGCCGTCTGGGAGCGGACTCATGGCAGACCTCTGGCAACTGCGATCCGCCCGCCCCGCTGACGCCGGGGCGCTCGCCGTACTGGAGCGCGCCGCATTCGGCGATCCATGGTCGGTGGCGCAGCTGCGGAACGCGCTGGCGGGACCGTCGGCCGTTGCGCTGGTCGCCGAACAGGAATCGACGATCGTCGGCTACGTTCTTGGCCGGGTCGTCGTCGATCAGGCGGAGGTGCTGTCGATCGCCACGATGCCCGACCGTCGCCGCCTGGGAATCGGGCGCCGCCTCCTCGACGCAATGCTCGGGGAACTCGCTCGACACGGCGCGCATTCGGTCTGGTTGGAAGTCCGGGAGTCGAATCTCGCCGCCCGGAAGCTGTACCAGGACTCCGGATTCGTCGCCGATGGCATCCGGCGCGACTATTATCGACAGCCGGTGGAGGATGCGCTGGTGCTGCGGCGGCCTCTTGGCCCGGCATCGCGTGATCGGGTCGGGGACCTGCGTTGAAGAGATGATCCGGCAGCGCTGTGCCGTAGCCAATATGCGGCGTCCACGAACTACCTGCGAAACATCGAGCCAGCGGAGCGTGCCATGAGCAAGAGCCTCAACAAAGTCACCCTGATCGGCAACCTGGGCGCCGACCCGGAAGTTCGCAGCACTTCCGACGGCGGTCGCGTCGCCACCGTCTCATTGGCGACCAGCCGGCAGTGGAAGGGAGCCGACGGGCAACGCCAGGAAAAGACGGCCTGGCATCGGGTGATCTGCTGGAACGGCAAAGGGGGCGGAGGGGGAGGCGCCGGGGGCGGGCAGCAGCTCGCCGACCTGGTCGAGCGGTACTGCAAGAAGGGCGACAAGCTCTACGTCGAGGGCGAGATCGACTACCGCACCTGGCAGGACAAGGAAGGCCAGACGCGGTACTCGACCGAGATCAAGGCGAGAGATATCATCCTCCTCTCCGGTCGCGGCGACGGCGGCGAAGGGTCGACGTGGAGCGCGCCGAAGGCGGCGGCCAAGAGCGGTGCGGCGGCAGCAGCCGGCGCCAAGAAGAAGGAAGAGTCGTTTGACGATCTTCCCGAGACGCTCGACGCCGAAGACGACGACCTGCCGTTCTAACTCGGGCGGGCACTTGGGGATGGCGGCCTCCATCCCGATACTCCATCGGGATGGGCGCCCCGCCGCGGGTGGTACGTCGCGAGGCAGGGCCTGACGCTGACCGTTCTCCGGAGATCTCGATGCGCATACCGCTGACGCTGCTCGCCGTGGTGGCTGCCGCCGCACCGCTCGCCGCGCAAGGCAACGATCCGCTGGCGTTCCTTCGCCGGGGCACCGGGGACGTGGTCATCGGTCCTCCACCGGCGCCGACCTACAAGCCGGTCCGCACCGGCGAGTTGCAGGCCGCCAGCTTCCTCACCGAAATGCGCGATATGCCCTTCGGCCGTCTACTCGGGCCGGTCGATCCGTCGCTGGTCCGCACGGCGGAGACGACCGACCTGGCCATGATCGGGACGGTGGTCGCGGTGGCGCCGCCGTCGGGGACTTCGTACCAGCGTGGCGATACCGTCGTCCTCGCGCTCCGTCTTCCCGGTCCCAAGGGCTGGGGCGAGATCGTGCGGCCAACCGGGCTGGCGCGTATCGGCGATCAGTCGCCGCGCCAGACGTTGGCGACGGTGATTGCCGTGTACGGCCCGATCCGTGACGGCCAGGTGGTGTTCCCGCTTCAACCGGTGACCAACCCGGGCACCGTTCAGCCGGTTCCCGCCAACGGTCCCAGCGGCGAGATCATCGCCGGCGCCGAACCGCGCGAGCTTGAACAATCCGGTTCGTTGATGTTCACGACGCTGGGCAGCGGCGCGGGCGTCCGCATCGGCGACTTCGTCGAGATCCGCCGGCGTCCGCAGCAGCGGCCCCATCTCAGCGACACGATCGACGACATCATGGCGGTCGGGCAGGTAGTGCATCTCGGCGACAAGAGCAGCACCGTCAAGCTGATTCGTGTGATCGATCCCGACATCCGTGCGGGCACACCGGTGGTCCGCAGCGCGACGCTGGGTGGCTGAAACAGCGCGTTCTGCTGCTATCTTCCCCGACAATTGAAGGGTCACTGCAACCGGCGGGCGCCAACGGCGCCCGTCGCGGAGGATCGCGCATGGCGGGTTCGGTCGTCATAACCGGTGGTGCCGGCTTCATCGGGTCGCACATCGCGGAAGCGTATCTCGAGGCCGGATGGTCGGTGACGTGCCTCGACGATCTGTCGCGCGGCAAGCGCGAGCAGGTCCCGGAGGCGGCGCGGTTCATTCAGGCGGACGTCCGATCGCGCGAAGCATTTGCTGCCATCGCCGACGGCAGTTTCGACCTGGTGATTCACCAGGCAGCCCAGATCGACGTGCGCGTCTCGGTCGATTCGCCCGCGGACG
>JBOHRZ010000171.1:0-6594 GCA_050732975.1 Gemmatimonadales bacterium | reverse complement strand
CCGCTCCACCGGACACACCGATTGCCCGATTGGAGATGCCACCGGTTCTGGACGAGATCTCCGGGCTGGCGTTGATCGACCGCGACCACCTGCTGACTCACAACGACGACGAAGGCCGGGTCTTCGACATCGCCTTCCGGACCGGCGAATTGGTACACCGGTTCCAACTGGGGAGCCCGCCGGTGGCCGGCGACTTCGAGGCGATCACCACCGTGGGCGACACGGTGTTCCTGCTCACCAGCGATGGCGTGCTCTACCAGTTCAGACAGGGCGCCGATGGCGAATCGGTCCCGTACGTCGAGCATGACACCGGTCTCGGTGACGAATGTGAATTCGAGGGGATGGTGTACGAGCGGCGCTCCGAATCGCTGCTGCTTGCCTGCAAGACGATGTACGACAAGGCGCTCAGGGATTCGGTCGTGGTCTTCCGCATGCCGCTGGCTCCGCCGCTTCAGCATGGGACCACGAACGATGCCGGCATCGATCATCTCGCCGTGGCGAGCGCGGCCATCGTCGGCAGTCACAATTGGAAGGGCGTCCATCCGTCGGGCATCGCGATCGACCCGTTCACCGGCGATTACGTGCTCGTCGCCGCCCGGGAGCAGGCGATCTTCGAGCTGACCCCCGACGGCAGGGTGGTATTCTCGCGGTCTCTTCCCGAAGGACACCCCCAGGCCGAAGGGGTGGCGATCACTAACGACAGCATCCTCATCATCAGCGACGAAGCCAAAGGAATCCCGGCGTACATCACACTGTACCGCTGGCGATAGCGTGACTTATGCGACCATACCTGAACCGACTCGTCCCGCAATGCGCCATCCTGGCGATCATGACATCCTTGGGTTTCACCGCGGCGGAAGCCCAGGTGACCGCGCGCGCGCTCGCCGGCCCGGACAGCTTCGCCATCGCCCCCGGCGCCCACTATCATGCCGGTGGACTCAAGACGCTCTTCCTCGGCGGGACGTACCGCCGCTTCTGGGTCACGCCGATCCGGGTGCCGGTGCTCGACCTGCACCGCTTCGACGGCGGATTGCGCCCGCTCAAGGAAGGCGGTGGCACCCAGACGAAGAATCTGCATCTGCGCGGAACCGACGGCACCGAGTTCGTCTTCCGGCTGGTCGACAAGCATCACGTCGAGGTACCCGAGAGGTGGAGAGGCTCCGTGATCGAGTCGGCCGCGAAATACGAGGTGAGCAGCAGCGATCCGGCCGGCGCACTGGTAGCCGCGCCGCTGTTGACCGCCGGCGGCGTGCTGCATGTGACGCCGGTGATGGTGGTAATGCCGGACGATTCATCGCTGGGCAAGTTCCGCAAAGACTTCGCCGGCCGGCTCGGCGAAATCGAGGTATTTCCCACCGCTCCGCATGACGACGTCCCGGGATTCGATGGTGCCAGGAACGTGATCAATACCGATAAGCTCATCGAGCGGATCGATCGCGATCCGTCGCAGCAAGTCGATGCGCGCGCCTGGCTCACTGCGAGGCTGATGGACATGCTGCTCAACGATTGGGACCGCAACGGAGACCAGTGGAAGTGGGCTCGGTTCAGCACCGACACCACCGCGCTGTGGGAACCGATTCCGCGCGATCGCGACAAGGCGCTGATCTCGTTCAGCGGGCTGTTCCCCCGGATCGCATCGTGGTCGACGCCGTATCTGATGAGCTTCACTGGACAGTACGGATCCATCGCCGGGCTGACGTACAAAAGCCGGGACCTGGATCGCCGCTTCCTGAGCGGACTTGAGAAGCCGGCCTGGGACTCGGTGGCCCTGGCGCTCAAGGGGCGGATCACCGATTCAGCGATCGACGTCGCCGCGGCCGCCATGCCCGCGGAGTATCAGTGGGCCGCGCCCGAACTGATCCGCAAACTGCGCGAGCGCCGTGACCGGCTCCCCGACGTCGCGACGCGCTTCTATGCGTATCTGGCAACGGCCGTCGACATCCATGCCACCGATGCCGCCGACCGGGCCACGGTCGACCGTCTGGCCAATGGCGGCGTCGAAGTGCGGCTGCAGTCGGGCGGTGCGCCGCCCTGGTTCGACCGCCGGTTCCAACCGGCCGAGACGAAGGCGATCCGAATGTATCTCCATGACGGCGACGACACCGCCACGGTGAGCGGTACGGCATCGTCGAGCATCGCACTCCGGATCATCGGCGGGAACGGCAACAATCTGCTCGCGGATTCGTCGCGGGTCGGGGGCCGACCGCATTCCGCGCACCTGTATGACTCGGGGGCCGTGAATGGCATCCCGTACCAGGCGGACACACTCCCCGAGCGCCGGCCTCTGGTGCGCCGCTTCGGCCAGCAGTTGCAGCCGGTACAGGACTTCGGCGCGCGGATGGGGCCGACCATGGGACTCAGCATCAATCACGATTACGGCATCATGCCGCGGCTCGGACTTTCACACTACTCGTACGGCTTCGACAAGTATCCCTACGCCAGCAAGCTGGCCCTCGAAGGCCGTTATTCACTCAAGCGATCGCGCTACCGGGTCGGCATCACATTCGACCGGCGCTACGAAGCCTCCGCTCTGCATCTCGTCGCGGCAGCGGGGCTTTCGCAGCTCGACCTGCTCGACTTCTACGGCTACGGCAACAACACCGTACTCGCCGCACACGACACGGCGTACTACGCCGTGCATCAGGGCCAGTGGTACGTCCAGCCGGCTGTCGCCCTCGACCTGAGCCGCAGCACCACCGTGACCCTGGGCCCCTCGTTGCGCTACTCATCAACCGACACGATCACCAGCCCATTCATCGCCGCCGAACGCCCGTACGGTATCGGGGCGACCGGAACCTTCGGCGAGGTCGGACTGCAGCTCGGCCTGCACCACGACAACCGCGCTGCGCAACGCCACGCGCGTGAAGGCACCATCCTCGATGTGGGCGGGACTTTCTATCCGGCCATGTGGGATGTCAAGAGCTCTTTCGAAGAAGTGCACGCGCTCGCCGCATACTATTTCACGATTCCGGTCCTGACCAAGCCGTTCATGGCGCTGCGGGCCGGCGGCAAGAAGCTCTTCGGCACCTTCCCGCTCGAGGATGCGGCGTTCATCGGCGGATCAACCACGATCCGGACGCTCGATCCCGAGCGGTACGCCGGTGATGCGGCGCTCTACGCCACGGCGGAGCTGCGCATTCCGGTGGTGAAGTTCACCCTCCTGGTCCCGCTTGATGTCGGATTGCTCGGCACGGTCGACTACGGCCGGGTGTACGTCAGCGGCGCGTCGCCGGGCGGATGGCACAACGCCTTCGGCGGCGGATTCTGGATCGGATTCCACGACCTGACCGCGGATATCCGGGTGATGACTGCCAACGACGTCGGCGGGGCGACGCTCATCGCCGCCCGGTTGAGTCTTCCCGAAGGGATCGTCCCATGACCATTGCCAACACTGTCGCAGCGGCCCTGCGTCGGGTTCCTGGAGCGTCGATCCTGTTACTGCTGCTGCCGATGGCGGTCTCGTGCAAGCCGCCGGTACACCTCACGCCGCCACCGGCCGGCGCCCCCGCGGCTGAGGTCGCCATGACCGGCGCCTCGGTCATGATCGGGGTCGGCGATATCGCAGTGTGCGGAACGAACGGTGATGAAGGGACCGCGCGCATCGTTGACAGCGTACTGCGCGCCGACAGCGTCGCCAAGGTGAAAGACGCAGTCTTCACTCTGGGCGACAACGCCTACCCCGACGGATCGGCCAGCGATTTCGCGCTCTGTTTCACGCCGTCGTGGGGCGATTCGACCAAACGGATCATGAAAGAGATCCACCCGGCGATCGGCAATCATGAGCACGTGCAGAGCGTCGGCGCATCGCCCTACTTCCAATATTTTGGCAGCAAGGCCGGTGATCCGAAGAAAGGCTACTACAGCTACGACGTCGGCGACTGGCACGTCATCGTGCTCAATAGCGAGCTCATAGCCAATCCCGCCTTCACCGGAGCCGAGCAGACCGCGCAGGAAGACTGGCTGCGCAACGATCTCAAGGGATCGACGAAGAAGTGCACCATGGCGATATGGCACAATCCCCGATTCAGTTCGGGCTGGCATCACACCGATCCGAGGTTTCAACCTCTCTGGCAGATCCTCTATGACGCGGATGTGGATCTCATCCTCAATGGCCACGATCATGATTACGAACGATTCAGGCCACAGAATCCGAGCGGTGTAGCGGATTCCGTCAAAGGCATCACCGAGATCGTCGCCGGTACCGGCGGCGGCGACCTGCGCGGCTTCGAGACGATCGTTCCCAACAGCGTGACGCGTATCGAAGGCCGCTGGGGGGTGCTCAAGCTCACGCTGGGCAAGGATCAATGGCGCTCGGTATTCATCGAAGTCGGCGGCCGTCTCTGGGATGAAAGTGGCGGCACGTGCCATTGAGCCGTCTTCCTCACGACCGTCTCACGACAAGGACAGGATCATGATTGCATTGCTCATGGCCGCGATGCTGATGCCGGGGATCGCGCCGATTCACGCGGGGGCCGCGCGGGCCACGCGCCAGCCTACTGACGGCCAGATTCTCGGTGTTCTCGGCGAGCTGCACGCCAACGCGGTCGAGGCCGCGAAAGTCGCAGCGAAGAAGGCCTCCTCCGGCGCCGTCAAGGACTATGCCAAGGTGCTGCTCGATGATCACCAGCAAGCCGAGGATGACCTGCTGGAGCTGGCCAAGCGGCACCACATCGCGCCGCAGGTGCCGAGCGACAGCACCGTCCGGCACACCCATGACGTAGTGATGACGCAATTGAACCTCGCGACCGGCGCCGCCTTCGACAAGGCGTTCATGCAGTACATGCTTGTCGATCAGGAAGCCGCGGTCAACGCAATCCGGAAGACCCTGCTGCCGGCCACGCACAACCGTGACGTCAGGAAGATGATCCGGAAGCTGCTTCCGGTGCTGGAACGACATGTGGCGACGGCGCAGCAATGGATCGACCGCAACTCCTGACGGCGCCGCCGCCGGTCAGAATTCGAGCTTGCGGAGGTAGTTGTAGCTGTCGGTGATGCTGGCGATCGGGTCGGCCGGATGGTCGTGCTCCACGAAGTAGTGCTTGATCCCGGCTTCCTTGTGGTGCGCGAAGATCCGTGCCCAGTCGATGGTGCCCTTGCCGACGTCTTCCATCGGGTACTCCGGCGGGGGACCGGCGTCCTTGACGTGCACCAGCGGGAACCGGCCGGGCCACTGCTTGAAGTAGGCCAGCGGATCGCCGCCGCCCTTGGTGATCCAATAGAGGTCCATCTCGAATTGCAGTTCGTCGGGCCGGGTCAACTCCAGCAGCCAGTCATAGATCCGCTTACCGCCGACCTGGCGGAATTCGACATCGTGATTGTGATACGCCAGCTTGATCTTGTAATACCTGGCGTCGTCAGCCGCCTTGTGGATCAGATCGGCGGTGCGCTTGATCGCGTCGACCGAAGCGTGATCGCTGTCGCTGGTGGAGGCGATCACCAGCCACTTCTGATCGATCTCCGAGGCGTCGCTCAGGGTGCGGTTCCACGGCCCGCGCAGGGCATCGAGTCCGATGTGCGCCGACGGCGAGCTGAGACGGTTATCGTCGAGAAGCTGCTTGATGGCGCGCGGCGGGCGGTTGAAATACCCGGCGAACTCGACCTCCTTGTAGCCGACGGTCGCGACCTGCGCCAGAGTTCGCTCGACGCTCACCTGCATGAGATCGCGAACGGTGTATAACTGCAGACCGATCTTGTCGAGGTGCTCGCGCGCCAGCAGTCGCCGGCCGCCCGGCGCGGCGGCGCTCATGGCGGCAACACCAGCGACTCGAACGAACGCGCGACGATCCATTAACGCCTCCCTGCGGCAATATGCTGAAATTGACCCCGCCGGGCGTCTCGCGCCATCCCGGCGATCCGGCCGCTTCCAACCATCCCACCGCCTGACGTTGTGCTGTCGGCCGTCGAGTCGAGCGTGACCCGGATCAGTTCGGCCCGACGCCATCCGGCGCTGGTCTGGACCGAATGCATCACGACGCCGGGCTCGACGACCGACTCATAGGATCGGTCGAATCGGGCCGACGCGACCAGCCGCGCTGTCGCGGGGTTGAAGACCTCGAACCGGGTATCGAAGGTCCGGTCGGGATCGAGAATCACCACTCCGCGTCCCGTCGCCGGGCCGAGACCGGAGCCCCAGTCGCGTCCTGCGGATCTCCCCAGCACCCAGAGCCGTCCCGCGCGGTCGAACCATGCCCCCTGGATCGAAGGTTGTGGCGGCACCCGTTGCGTGGTCGACAGCAACGAGGCATATGGCCGGAACCAGGCCGGCTCTCGTTCCAATGCCGCGACTTCAACGCCGCTGGTGTCCCAGTGTTCCAGCCGCCAGCGAAATTGCGCCGGCATCGTCCAGATGGCGCCCGACGCACCGCGAACGATCCAGCGGGGGCTGCGCACGCGACGTGCGTTGGAGTCGCCGTTGATGGCTCGAATCACCCTGCCCTGGTTGTTCAGCAACAGCAGCGGTAGCGGCTGATCGGCGTTGGCACTCGCAATGACCAGGCGGTCGTCCGCGAGGATGACGGCATCCCAGGGACTCACCGGAAGCGACAGGGCGCGCACGAAGTGCCGGCTGGCGTCGTACACCAGCGCGCGATCGTT
>JBOHRZ010000170.1:0-6607 GCA_050732975.1 Gemmatimonadales bacterium | reverse complement strand
ATTCCGCTCGTGGAGATCGCCGGCTACGAAGCCGACGATGTGATCGGAACCCTCGCGATGCGCGCGGCCGAGCAGGGGCTTCAGGCCGTCATCGTCTCCGGCGACAAGGATTTCTACCAATTGATCTGACCGGGCATTGCGCTGCTCAATCCGGGTCGCGGCGGCCCTGCCGGCGTCGACGAACAATGGGTGACCGAGGCGAACGCTTCCGAGCGCCTGGGTGTCGGCCCATCGCAGGTCACCGACTGGCTGGCCCTGGTCGGCGACAGCTCCGACAATGTCCCCGGCGTGCGCGGCATCGGCGAGAAGGGCGCCGTGCAGCTCCTCCGGGAATACGGCGATCTCGAGACGTTGATCGCCCGCGCCGGGGAGATCAAGCAGAAGCGTCCTCGCGAGGCGCTCGCCCAATACGCCGACATGGCCCGTCTGTCGCGTCGCCTGGTCACGATCAAGACCGATGTCCCGGTCGATCTCGATCTCGCCACCATGACGGCGCACCCGCCGGATACGGTCGCATTGGCCAAGCTCTGTGTCGAGCTGGAGTTCCATTCTCTGCTGCCGCGGCTTGCCTCGCTCGAGCCGACAGGCGTATCGGTCGTGGAACAAACCGCCCCGTCGGCGCAGCCGCTGACGCCCGACGTGACGGTGGTCGCCGATCCGGCGGAGCTGGGAAAGCTCGCTGCCCGCCTGCGCGAAGTTCCCCTGGTCGCCTTTGACTGCGAGACATCGTCGCTCGACACTCACGAGGCGGACCTGATCGGGCTGTCGCTCGCCGCCGGTCCGGAGGAGGTGTGGTATCTCCCCTTCGCTCACCGCTCGACGTCGACTCCGGTGCTCGAGTCCGTTGACGCCGACCCCTGCGCCCCGGTCCGGAATCTCCCGCCGATTACCGCGCCGGAGTGCGCCCCGATCCGCGCCCTGCTCGAAGACCCCTCCGTCCCCAAGGCCGGCCACAACGTCAAGTACGACGTGCAGGTCCTGCGGCGCGCTGGCGTGACGGTTGCGGGCGTGGTGTATGACTCCATGGTCGCGTCGTTCGTACTCGATCCGTCACGCCGCTCGCACGGCATCGACGCCCTGTCGGTGGAGTTTCTCTCCCGGACCATGACGCAGTACACCGATCTCACCGGCAAAGGAAAGGCGCAGATCCCCTTCGCCGAGGTGCCGGTGGCGCATGCGGCGGCGTACTGCGGCGCCGACAGCGCCACGGTGCTGTCGCTGTATCGACATTTCGGTCCGGAACTGGAGCGCGCCGGCGGAGTGAGTCTTTTCGAGAAGATCGAGATGCCGCTGATTCCGGTTCTCACCGACATGGAATGGATCGGGATCCGCATCGACTCCGACACCTTCGCGCGCCTGGGTGGCGAATTGAGTCACGATCTCGAGGTGCTGGCGCAGGAAATCCGCGGCGCCGCCGGCGGCAAGGAGCTCAATCTCAACTCGCCGCGCCAGCTCGCGGTGATCCTGTTCGAGGAACTCGGCCTGCCGGTGCTCAAGAAGACTCGCACCGGCGCCTCGACCGATGCCGAGGTGCTTGAACAACTCGCCGATCTCGGCCACGAGCTGCCGCGCCTGATCCTCGGCTATCGCGAGTTGCAGAAGCTCAAGAGCACCTACGTCGACGTGTTGCCGCTCAAGGTCAACAAGTCGACCGGACGGATTCACACCTCGTTCAGTCAGGTCGGAGCCCAGACGGGGCGGCTGTCATCCAGCGATCCCAACCTGCAGAACATTCCGGTACGGACGCCGCGCGGCGAGGCGATCCGCCGCGGCTTCGTCCCCGAGTCCGGCTGGAAGTTCATTGTCGCGGACTATTCGCAGATCGAATTGCGCCTCATGGCGCATCTGTCGCACGACCCGGCGTTCACCCGCGCGTTTCAGGAAGGGCTCGACATCCATCGTCAGACCGCCGCAATCATCTTCGGCGTGCCGCTGGAGGATGTCACCGCGGAAATGCGGTCCCGGGCCAAGACCACCAACTTCGGCATCATCTACGGCCAGGGACCGATGGCGTTGTCCAAGCAGCTGGGCATTCCCTTCGACGAAGCCCGCGAATTCATCGCCGGGTATTTCACCCGCTTTGCCGGCGTGCGTGCCTACCTCGACCGGCAGGTGGAGCTGGCGCGCCACCAGGGCTACGTCGAGACTCTCTTCGGCCGCCGCCGGTTCATCCCGGAGCTGCGCGACCGCAATTTCAACCTGCGCGCGTTCGGTGAGCGCACCGCGCAGAACACGCCGCTGCAGGGATCGGCCGCCGACCTGATCAAGATCGCCATGATCCGGATCCATCGTGCGCTGCCTGCTGCGGGATTGTCGGCGCGCATGGTGCTCCAGGTTCACGACGAACTGGTCATCGAAGCTCCCGCGGCCGAGGCAGCCGACGCCGCGCAGATCGTGCGGGAGCATATGGAGGGCGCGGCCCACCTCGACGTTCCCCTGGTGGTCACCGTCGGCATCGGCGACAACTGGGTGGACGCGAAGAGCTAGGCGTCTCTCCTTCCTGTTCCCGGCCACCAGTTCCATCGTCCCGCGATCTGCATGAATGCCGGCACCAGCACCATCCGGATCAGGGTCGCGTCGATCAGGACCGCCACGGCGAGTCCGAATCCGATGAACTGCATCATCAGGATGCGGGCGAAGGCGAAGGCACCGAAGACGGCGATCATGATCAGCGCCGCCGAGGTAATCACCGATGCGGTGGCCGAGAGGCCTTCCCGGGTAGCGCGGGTGTTCTCACCGCTGCGATCGAACGCTTCCTTGATCCGCGCCAGCAGAAAGACTTCGTAGTCCATCGACAGGCCGAACACGACGGCGAACACCAGGACCGGCACCAGCACGTAGATCGCCGACGTGGGTCCGTCGACGCCGAACACGCGATCGCCGATGCCGTGCTGGAAGACCAGTACCACGATGCCGAACGTCCCCGCCACGGAGAGCGAGTTCATCACCACGGCCTTGATGGGAACCAGGACCGAGCGGAACACCACCGCAAGCATCAGCGCGGTGACTCCCAGGATGAGCGCCACGATCAGCGGGAAGCGCGCCAGCAGCAGGCGCTGGAAGTCGAGCGAACTGGCGACATAGCCGCCGACCCGGATGGTGGCGCCGTTGAGTTGCCGGATGTGATGCGAGGCGACCAGGCGCCGGACATCGCGCACCACATTCATGGTGGTGGTGAGCGAGGTCGTGTCGGCGGGGATCGCGTCCATCAGCGTGGTGCGCCCGTCCACGCCGAGATACGCTTCCAGGAACCCCGGATAGCGGGCGCGCACGCCGTCGAGATCGCTGTAGAGCAGCGAGTATTCCAGCACCCCGCGATCGCCGCCGAGATCGACCAGCGACTTGACATCGCGGAGGCGCGGATCGGCACGGAGCGAATCGGATAGGTGCTTCAGCCCCTGCAGCGCCGTGAGGCTGGTTGCCGGTGTTCCGGGCGGGAACTCGATGACCAGCCGGAGCGGTTGCACGTAACCCGACATGCCCATCTGCTCGAGCGTCGCGATTCCGGCGCCGGCTTCGGTTTCGGTCGGCCACCAGTTGCGGCTCGGCAGGCCGATGTGCAGGAAGAACGCCGGGACTGTCAACAGCGCGATCGTCCCTCCGCCCAGCGCCGCGGCCCGGTACGGGTGGCGCGACAGCGAGCGGGCCCAGCGCTCCCATACCGCCGGCCGGTGGTACCAGGCCAGCCGGCTGGCGATCCACCTGGGGCGGTCGATCGCGTGGCCGAGAATCGACAGCAGCGCCGGCAACAACGTGGTCGACAGCGCGACCGCCACCGCGACGACAACCAGTCCCGCCAGACCGACGCTGCGGGTCTCCGACAAGGGTGTGAGCAGCAGGGCCGCAAAACCGACGACCACCGTCATCCCGGAGATCATCACCGCCTGGCCGGCGGTGGCGAAGGTCCGGACTGACGCCGCGGCGGCGCCGAGACCTGCGTTCAACTCCTCGCGGAACCGGGTCACGACCAGCAATGAGTAGTCGATGCCGACGCCGAGTCCGATCATCGAGATCATGTTGAGCACGAAGACCGACATCGGAACGTGGCGTGCCAGCACGCCGACGATGGCCAGTGCGACGGTGATGGCGAGCACACCGACGACCACGGGCAACAGGGCGGCGACGACCGCCCCGAACGCGACGACCAGCACCGCGAGCGTGATGGGCACCAGCTTCCGCTCGTTGCGATGCGCGTCTTCGGCGCTCACGGTGCGAACGTCGATGTCGAGCGGCGCCCGGCCGGTTACCAGTACGCTGTACGCATCCCCATGGGGAAAGCGGTCCAGGACGCGCCGGAAGATGTCGCGCAACGGCTGCACGACCTCGCCGACCGAATCGTGTGACACGGCCAGCGAGACCAGGAAGAAGGTGGTGCGCTGATCGTGGGACAGAAAGGCGGAATCTCCGGTGGAGCGGAAGGAGACCACCCCTCGAACCCAGGGTTTCGCGGTGGCCGCGGCGATCAACGAATCGAGGAGTTGCGATCCAGGGCCACCGGTGACCGGCGTCGGACTCTGTACGGTGACGGCGAAGAACTCGGACACCGGACGCGAAAACCGCGCGGTCACAAGCGAATCGGCGAGCCGGGCCTCGGTCATCACGTCGGCGCCCGTGCGCAATTGGAGGCGCGAAACCATCTCACCCGCGTGGCGGGCGGCCAGTATCCCGGCGAGGAACCATATCGCGAGGATGGCCCATCGCCAGCGGACGAGGGTCTGGCCGATCCGGTCGAACACGGCTCAATGGTAGGACTCACCCGGTGGTCGCGCCAGCCGGGCTGTGCAAATCATCGCGGTTCGGACCGATATTGACATCGTGCCCCGCATCGTTCTTATCACGATCTGCGCCATCCTCCTGGTCCTGATCCTCGCCGATTCGGTGCGCTCACGACGACCGCGTTCTGCCGGTCAGATCGCCGTGGCGCGCCTGGCCCCCACGTCATTCCATGCGCTTCCACCGCCGGTTCGCGCCGTTCCTTCGCTCCAGCCGCCGCCGGCCCCGGCGAACACATCCGCGGCATCACCGGTGGCGGAAATCTCGACGCTGGATCTCTACGCCCGCCTGGCGATCCGCCGCCGCCTCGACCGTGAAGGCAACCGCGTCTACATCGATTCCCTTCTGGCACACACTGACTCCATGGTGGTCCGCTGGTATGACCATCCCGTCGTCACCGTCGCTCTCGTGGCCGACACCACGATTCCCGGATGGAGGGCCGCTTTCCTCTCCGACGCCCGTGCCGGGATGACGGCGTGGGAAAGCAACCCCGCCGGCATCACCTTCCGCGAAGTGGAGCGGCCGGATTCAGCGGATATCGTGGTGCGGTGGGCCCTGCGTCTCCCCGACTCGACGCAGGCCGGCGTCACGCAAGTCAATTGGGGATCGGACGGCGCGATCGCGTCGGCCGGGATGACGCTGGCGCTGCACCGCGGCGCCGATACAACGACCATTCCTGCCGAGAGGAGGCGCGATGTGGCCGCCCACGAATTCGGTCATGCGCTCGGGCTGGGCCATTCGGGTTCGAGGGATGACCTGATGTTTCCCGCGACGCTGGTGGAGGCGCCGTACCCGCGCGACATCGCCACCCTCCGGCTGCTGTACGCTGTGCCGCCGGGCTCGCTGCACGTTACGTTCTGAATGCCGATGCGATGTCAGGCGCCGGGCGTTCTGCTGCTCTTCGCGGCCGCTCTGCCCGCGAGCGCCCAGCGGATTCCCGCCATCGATTCGGCCATCCGCGCGGGGATCCATACCGGGATCTATCCCGGCGCCGTGGTCGTGGTGGGCCGCGCCGACACGATTCTCTATTCGCGCGGTTACGGCCACTTCACCTGGGATTCCCGCAGCGACGTTCCCGATCCGCAGACCACCCGCTGGGACCTCGCGTCCCTCACCAAGGTGGTCGCCACCACCAGCGCCATTGCCGTGTTGGTCCAACACCACAAGGTCGACCTCGACGCACCGGTGGCGCGGTACCTGCCGGCGTTCCACGGTGGACGCAAGGATCAGGTCACCGTACGCATGCTGCTCAACCACACCAGCGGTATGCCGCCGTACGAAAAGTTCTGGCAGACCGCCCATTCGCCTGACCAGGCGCGGCAAGAGCTGCTGGCGACGCCGCTGGCGCGGCAGCCGGGCCAGTCCGCGGTCTACAGCGATCTCAACGGCATGCTCGCGGGCCTTGTCGTCGAGCATACCAGCGGGCTGCCACTCGACGCGTTCGTTACGACTGCCGTCTTCCGCCCGCTCGGAATGCTCGACACACGATACCGCGTGCCGGCCGCCGATCGCGCTACCGCAGCACCGACCGGTCGCTTCCATGGGGTTCCGGTAGCCGGGCAGGTCAACGACCAGAATGCGGTAGTCTTCGGCGGCATTTCCGGCCACGCCGGGTTGTTCTCCACCGGACTCGACCTTGCCCGCTTCGCCCAGGGCTGGCTGCGCGCCGCCGCCGGCAAGGGGAACTGGCTGCATCGCGGCACGGTGGAAGACTTCTTCGTTCACACGCCGGCGAGCGGCACACGGGTGCTCGGCTGGGACACGCCGATCCCGCCCGGCAGCGGCAAGCTGTCGCTCTACGGCAAGTGCTCCACCGAATCGACCTACGGTCACA
>JBOHRZ010000169.1:0-6640 GCA_050732975.1 Gemmatimonadales bacterium | reverse complement strand
CCACTACGCAGTCGTCATGGTTTGCCCGTTCGTGGCTGGTCGACTGGACGGGGCTGGGGGAGAAGCGGCTCTTCAATCAGCGCGACTTTGTCGCCGACGTCTTCCGGCTGCAGGTGGTGTTCAAGCTCAGCGGATATCCCAACGTGCGGGTCGATACCGTCGTCAAGCGGAGTCGCGGTTCGATCGACATCACCTTCCGGATCACCGAAGGCGTACCCACGCGGCTGACCAGCCTGCGAATCACCGGGCTCGATTCGGTGGAGAACGCCTTCCGGATCCGGCAGGATCTGCCCATTGCGGAGGGAGATGTCGCGTCGGACTACAAGCTGGATGAGGCCGCCGATACGATCACCTATCGGTTGCGTAATCACGGCTATCCAACGGCGACCGTCGATGACGACTCCACCGCCGGCGGCCCCACATCGAACGCGCTCCTCATCGTGCATACCGGACCGCATGCCGTGTTCGGGCCGATCCGCGTCACGGCGCCGCCTGATGTCGACACCAGCCATGTCTCGGCGCTGGTGACGGCGCGCCCCGGCAACGAGTACCGCCTCAACGAGATCCTGCAGTCGCAGCGGTCGCTGTTCACGTCGGACCTGTACCGCATGGCCGCGGTGACCATCGACAGTTCCCGGTACGCGGTGACCGACACCGTGGTGCCACTCGCGGTGACCGTCGCCCCCAATTTCGCACACCGCGTCAGAGCGTCGGTCGGCTACGGCACCGACGATTGCTTTCGTCTTGGCACCGGATGGACGGCGCGGAACTTTCCGTCGAGCGGCCTGGTATTCGACGTCACCGGGCAGCTGTCAAAAATCGGCGTCGGATCCCCGCTCGGATTCGGGCTGCAGCACAATCTCTGCAGCGCGCTGCTCAACGATTCGATCGGGTCGCGGGTCGCCAATTACGGGCTCAACGGATCGCTGCGGCGCGGAGCCTTTCTGTCGCCGAGCAATGCACTGACGCTGTCGGCGTTCGCCACGCGGCACGGCGAGTTCGAGGTCTACCTTCGGCGCGAAGTCGGCGTGTCGGTATCGATCACCCGCCAGACGGCGGCGAACGTGCCGATCACGCTGGCGTACCGGATCGCCGACGGGACCACCACAGCGGACCCGGCGTCATTCTGCGCTTTCTTCAATACCTGTAACACGCGGGACATCGCCCAGTTGCAGCAGCGGCGGCTGCAGGCGACGCTTTCGCTGAGCATCCTGGACCAGCACATCAACAACCCGCTGGATCCGACCCGCGGGTCGGTGCTGTCGGCGTCGGCGGTGGTCTCATCGCGCTTCCTGGGATCGTCGTCGACGCAGCAATTCACGCGCCTGGTCGGCGATGCTTCGGGCTACCTGCCGATTCTTCGCGGCGTCGTGCTGGCCGGGCGGGTGCATGCCGGGACGATCTTCGCGCCGCGGATCGCGCTGTCGGATTCGACGGCCGGGAATTTCGTTCCGCCGGACCAGCGCTTCTACGCCGGCGGTGCCTACGACGTCCGCGGCTACGATCAGAATGAAATGGGGCCGCTGGTCTACGTGGTGCCGAGCGATTCGATCCAGCCCGACAATACCTTCAACCAGAGTGCGGTGCGGGTGTCACCGATCGGCGGTACCCACACCGGCATCGCCAATCTCGAGTTGCGGCTGCCGACGCCGCTGTTCGCCGGGCGGCTCCGATTCGCGCTCTTCGTCGACGCCGGTGCGTTGTGGACCGACGGCGGCGCCGCGCCGGTTCGTATCACACCCGGCGCCGGCCTCCGGTACACCTCGCCGCTCGGTCCCATCCGGCTGGATGTGGGCTACAATCCCTATCAGTTGCAGGCCGGGGCACTGTACTCGATCAGCAACGACGGGTCGCTGACCCTGCTTCAGAACAATTTCCTCAAGGCCCGCACCCGGAACTGGACGTTGCACTTCTCGATCGGCCAGGCGTTCTGATGCGAACGATACGCCGGATCCTCGCGGCCCTGCTGCTGCCGATCGCGGTGATCGTCGCCGTCGTGATCGGCACGGCGGTCGCCGTGCTATACACGCCGCGGGGGCGGGTGCTGCTGGCCCGCATTGCGACGCGCTGGATCAGCGATCACGTCGACGGCCGCGTCGAGATCGGCGCGATCGGCGGCAATCTCTGGCATCACATCGACCTGCGACATGTGGTGGTGCGCGACCACGCCGGAGCCACCGTGTTGAGCGCGTCGCAACTTGACGCCAGCTATCTCCTCCCCGGTGTGCTCGCCGGCCGGCTGGTGTTCGGACCGATCTCGGCGGATTCGCTGCGATTGCACCTGGTGAAACGGCGTTCGGGGCGCTGGAACTACGAAGAGGTCTTCCACCTCGGGCAGGGCGCGCCCAGCGGACGCCCCGGGCCGCTGGTAGCGCTCAACGATCTCACGGTCCGCGACGGTGGAATCCAGGTCGACATGCCGACCACGCCAGGACATCCGCGCATGCCGGTCACCCGCAACGGACGCACGCCTGAACAACCGCGGATCGATACCACGGCCGACGGGCCGGTGCGCGTGTACACATTCACCGATCTCGGCGCGGCCGTCCGGTTGCTGCGGATCTCCACGCCGCGGCACGATCCCTTGCTGGCGCGGGTCAGCGACCTGCATGCCGAGGTGAATGATCCGCATCTCCGCATCACCGCCATGGCGGGGCAGATCATCACCGCCGGCGATTCACTGCGGTTCACGTTTGACAGCCTGGGGTTGCCGTCGACGCGCTTCATCGGCGCCGGAGCGGTGCGCTGGCCGCACGACACCATCCTCTACGATTTCAACGGCACCGCGCCGCGGGTCGCCCTCCGGGACCTGCGGTGGATCCAGCCCGATTTTCCCGACTGGGAAGGCCGGGCGCGCGTGGTGGCAAAATCGCTGAGCGCGTCGCGAACCGATTTCGCGCTCGATGATATGGTGCTCGGCAGGGGCCGGACCAGCGCGACCGGCCGGGTGACGGTGGTGCTCGACAACGCGCGCGGGCTGGGAATGAATCGCCTCGACCTCGCGCTGCGCGCGGTGCCCGTTGACGTGTTGCGCCCGTACCTCGACACGCTGCCGGTGTCGGGAACCCTGGACGGCCATCTCACGGCCGATGGGTTCCTCGACGGACTGCATCTGGGGATTCAGGCAGCGTTCACCGACTCGGTGGTGCGGGGTGCGCCGGTATCGCAACTCCGGGCCGACGGCGTGCTGCACCTGGGCGGTCCGGCCGGCGCGGTCTTCAGTGCATTCCGGCTCGATCAGACCACGCTGGCGCTCGGCACGGTGCATCAACTGGTGCCGTCGGTGCTGATCAAGGGCCACCTGCGGCTGAACGGCGAGCTTGGTGGCCCGTGGCACGATGCGCAATTCACCGGTATCGCCGAGCACGTCGCTCCTGACAGCGCGACCTCCCGACTGGTCGGCAAGGCGCGGCTCGACACCCGCGGCAGGGTGCTCGGCATGGCGATCGATGCCGATCTCGATCCACTCTCCTTCGACGCACTGCGAAGCGGCTATCCATCGTTGCCGACCCGAGGTGCCGTATCCGGGCACCTCGTGGCCAACGGCAACCTCGACAGTCTGGATATCGATGCCGATCTCGCCGGCGATATCGGCGTGGTGAACGCCGCCGGACGTATCACGGTCGATGCGCCGCATTTCGGTGCCGACTCGCTGGTCGTCGATCTCGGTCGTTTCGATGTCCAGGCCGCACTGGGTCATGGCACGGCGACCGCGCTCAACGGGCGGGTGGTAGTGCGCGGCGCCCTCGATTCGGGCGCGCCGCCCCGCGGCATGGTACGACTGGCGCTCGATCGTTCCCGGTTCGGAGGTGCTACGGTCGACGCGGTGACCGGCGTGGTCCACGCCGATCACGGTCTGCTCACGGTGGATACCGGCAGCGTGCTCTGGAGTACCGGGCGTGTCGACGCGCGCGGGACACTGGGATGGGCGGCGCCGGATTCGGGAACCCTGCGGGTGACCGCGATGGCGCGGTCACTGGCGCCATTCGATTCGCTGCTTCGGGCCCACGTTGCGGTACCGGTCGACACCGTGGCGCCGCACGTGTTCGACGGCAACGCCCGCGCGGAGGTGCAGATTGCCGGTGCGGTCAACAACGCGACGCTCAGCGGCAGGGTCGACGCCCTGCACCTGATCGTCGACCAGTGGCACGCGTCGCATCTCGTTGCGCAGTTCCGCGCCGATTCGTTCGGCGCGCGCGGATTCACCGTCGCGGTGGACGGTGACACCGTCGGACACACCGTCCATGTGGCGGATACGGTTCACGTCCAGGCGGCCGGCACCGTCGATTCGCTGCATATCGCCGGCGGATTCGCGATGGTGGCGCTCGACGCCAGCGGCGGCGGAACGTGGCTGCGCCGTCCCGGGGCCAGTTCCGCGGCGCTGGACTCGCTGGTGCTGCGGTTTCCGCATCAGACCTGGCGCCTCGCCGAGCCGGCGCACATCGGGATGAGCGAGGGCCGGATCGCCGTTCGCGACACGCTGCGGATTCGCAACGTCAATGGCAGCGGCGACATTCGGGTGACCGGAACCGTGCCCGGCGACACCCCCGGCGCGATGCATGTCAGCGTCGTCGGCCTGCAGTTGATCGACGTCTTCGGGGTGATCGAGCGCGACACCACCGCGCTCAACGGGTGGGGATCACTTGATCTGCAGCTGGACGGAACCCGCGAGGCGCCGACCTTCCATGGTACGGCCATGGTGACGGGACCGGTGATCGGCGGCGCTCAGCTTCCGGCCGCCGAGGTCAGGTTCGATTACGTCGCGAGGCAACTCCATTCGCAACTGTCGCTCTGGCGGGCGGGCGATCGGGTGCTCACCGGCGAGGTGACGCTGCCGCTCGACCTGGCACTCGCATCGCGCCCCAGCCGCAAGATTCCCGGAACGCTGCAGATCACCGGGACTGCCGATTCAGTCGACCTGGTGCTGCTGGAACCGATCGTCTCCGGCATCCGCGATGCCACCGGGTCCATGTCGTTCGACCTCCGTGGCGGCGGGACCTGGGCCGCGCCGCGTCTCGAAGGGGCGTTCACGCTACGCGGCGGCGCCATGACGCTGCCGTCCCTCAACGTCCGCTACACCGGCATCGAGGGCTCGGCGCGCTTCGTCGCAGACTCCATGGTGATCGATTCACTGGCCGTCGGCGGCGGCACCGGTGTATTGCACATTACCGGCGGGTTGCGCTTTCCCGAACTGGCTCGGCCCAGCATGGACCTCACCCTCAAGGCCGACGATTTTCTCGCCATCGACGAACCGGGTTACCTCACGCTGCGCGCCACGGGCACGGCGCGGCTGAGCGGTCCGGTCCTGCATCCGGTGCTCACCGGCCAGCGCATCACGGTGGCGCACAGCGTGCTGTATTTCACCGACCTGCTGACCAAGAACGTGGTCGATCTGGAGGATCCGGAGTATGCCGCCCTCATCGATACCACCGCGTTGCGTCGCCGCGGATTGGGCAACGAGTTTTCCAGCCGGTTCCTCGATTCGTTGCGGATCAATTCCCTGGGCCTTCACATCGACAACGACGTCTGGCTGCGCTCGGCGCAGGCCAACATCGAGCTCGAGGGCGACCTGACCGTCGACAAGGACCGCAAGGTTTACGGCCTGACCGGCAATCTGTCGGCACCGCGCGGCACGTACACGCTGCAGGTCGGTCCGATCAACCGCGACTTCAGTGTCGACCAGGGGACGGTACAGTATTACGGCGCCCCGGATCTCGACGCCAATCTGAACGTCCGGGCGCACCATCAGGTCCGCACCGTCGAGGGCGACGAGTTCAACGTGGTGGCTTCGATCACCGGCTCGATTCGCGATCCGCGAGTCAGTCTGACTGCGCCCGGTCGCGACTACACCGAGCGCGATCTGGCATCGTATGTGCTGTTCGGCCAGTCGGAATACCAGCTCACAGCCAGCCAGCAGAACTCCAGTTACGCCGGCACGGCGGTGACTCTGGCCCTCGGCGCCTTTGGAGGAGCCATTCAGCAGAGCCTGGTCAACAGCGGCATCGGGGTCAGCACCTTCACGTTCCGTCCCGGCGTGGCCCCGGGCGGCGTCGTGTCCGGTTCGCCGCTCACCCAGCTCGCGGCGGGATGGCAGCTCGGCAACAACTGGTTCGTCACCTTCGATGCCGGCATCTGCCTCACCTCCAGTTCGGCCAGCTTCCAGCAGCGCAATTTCGGCGCGTCACTCGAGTACCACGTCACCCGTCAGGTGCGGTTGCAGGCTTCGGCCGAGCCGGTGCAGAGCTGCGTCACCAACCGCGCCGCCGATGTGTTCACCCGCCTCAACAGGTACCAGTTCGGTGGCGACCTGCTCTGGCAGCGGGATTACTGAGTGGCGCGTGCCCTCCTGATCGCCAATCCCGCCGCTGCCCGAACCCGCCACGTCCTGGTGCGCTCCATCGAACGGGTATTCAACGCTCGGGGCTGGCGGGTCGAGACTCTGGCTACATCAGGACCCGGCGACGCCCGGCGGCTGGCAGCCTGGGGCGTCGAGAGCGGCGTCGACGTGGTGCTGGTCCTCGGCGGCGATGGTACCATCATGCAGGCTGCCGCCGCGATGGTGGGTACCGGCGTCCCCCTGGGCGTTCTCCCCGGCGGGACTGGGAATCAACTGGTCGGAAATCTCCGGCTGTCGTTCAAT
>JBOHRZ010000168.1:0-6641 GCA_050732975.1 Gemmatimonadales bacterium | reverse complement strand
CTTCTGGGCTCAACTCCAGCGACGCGACGATCTCGTCGTTGAGTACCCGCACGCCGCCGCTGGCGATGGCGCCCAGGGCCAGTTCTTCGTGGCCCGGAACGCCCAGCTTCCGCACGACGAACACATCAAGGGCTGCGCCGAGCGCAGCGGCCACTTCAGCGGCGACCACCACTCCGCCGCGTGGAAGACCGAGGACGACGGCGTCGCGCCCATATCCCGCGGCCCTCAAACGGGCGGCTAACTGACGGCCGGCGTCGCGCCGGTCACGAAATCGCAAGGCGAACGGCTGTGGCATCAGACTCCCGATTCGGCCTTTCTGTTCCGGGACGAACGGCACCGGACCACGGCACACCTGCGCGCGGATCCGGACGGTATCGCCGGTGCAAAGTTCCAATATGCGGTCGTGGCGCCGGGGGCGTCACTGCTGGCGAGATCCTCGATCTCCGGCCACCTGTGGTCGCGAAGCGGCGTGCGCCGTCTCCGGATTCGGCACCCATCCAGAGGAGAAGTGCGCAATGCGAGTCGATCCTGCGATTCTATCCACAGTAGCGATGACCGCCATCCTGGCAGCGTGCGGCGGCAAGCCCAAAGGCACGGCGGCAGAGTCGACGGCAATGGCGCCGCCGGCGGCGGCCGAGACGACGGCGGCCGCGCCGGCCGGACCGGCGGTGACCATCAACATGACCGGGAATGGCACTACGACGGCGAAGTACCAGCCGGATTCGGTGACCATTTCGCCAGGCACCACGCTGCATTTCGTCAACGTATCGGGCGGGCCGCACAACTTCTCGCTCTGGCCGGATTCGATTCCCGCCGGCGCGGCGGCCGCGATGGCGAAGGCGATGCCTGACAGCGTGGGATATCTGCAGAGCCAGCTACTGACGGCACCGAACCAGACGCTCGACGTCACGTTCACCGATGCGCCGCCGGGCGAGTACAAAGCGTATTGCCTGCCGCACCTGCCGCTCGGCATGCGGCTCTGGATCACCGTGAAGTAAGCGGCCCCTTCGCCGCTGCCGCCGACCGGTGCATCATTCGGAGCGGCGCGCCGGACATCGCGATGCGAGATCAGGATCCGGCGCGCCCGACTCCGGAGGTGGATCCGATTTCGCGAACCATCCTGCACGTGATGCTTGTCGCCGGCGGCCTGGCCGCGCCAGGTCGCGCAGTGCTGGCCCAGCACGGCGTCGATACGGTGTTCGTCGTGCCGGGGAGTCACCTCGACCTGGGATTTACCGCTCCGCTGACGACGGTGCGCGACGAGCGGATCCGGATCATCGATCGCGCCATCGACCTGGCACACGCCGACCCCGGCTTCGTGTGGTTCGAAGAAGGCGGCTGGACGGTTGAAGCGTGGCTCGACCACTATCACGGCGACCCGATGCACATCGCGCAACTGCGGACCCTGGTGCGGCAGGGACGCATCGGCGTGGGCGCGACACTGCTTTCGCCCTATGCCGCGGCGTTTCCCGGCGCTCTCCATCTGCTGACCATGCACCTCGACCGGATCCAGCGCGAACTGGGCCGCCGGCCCACGGTGGCCGTGGTCAACGACGTTCCCGCGGTCCCGGAGGCGCTGATCGATGCGCTGGCGGCGGCCGGGATCCACTACCTGCTGATGGGCACCAACCTCTCGTTTTCCGCGCCGCTGCCAGCCTCGGTCACACAGGACCCGTTCTATTGGCAGACCGCGCGCGGCAACCGGGTGCTGGTCGCAATCGACCCGCATGGCTACACCACGGGACTGACCAACTGGCTGCTGCCGCCGGATTGCGTTCGGGCGATGGACCCGCGGCATTTCGCGGGGACGAGCGACGAGCAGATTCTGGCGTTCGGCGTCGGGGGCCAGCTCAAGGCCCTGACCACGACAGAGCCGCTGACGATCATCGAGGACGAGCTCGACAACGCCGATCCCTCCTGCGTTGCGCACCTGGACGACGCCGCGCACACCTGGAATCTCCGTCAGAACGTGGCACGCCTGGTGCCGGCGTTGCCGGACGAGTTCTTCCGTCATCTGGAAGCGCGGCGCCGCGACCAGCTCGCCGTCCGCCGCGGCGAGTGGGGCGGCGAGTGGGATCTGCTCCGCATGAGCGAGCCGGTATGGAGCTGGCGGCTGCGCCGGGCGATCGCGGCGATCAAGCCGACGACGCCGGCCGACCTCAAGCTGGCGGCGGTGGCCGTCACGGATCACAATGTCGGACTGGGGCCGCGATGGATCGACGGACTTCCGGCGAACGCCGCGGAGCAGCACATCGCGGACGTGGCGCAGCTCTATCGCCGGGTGGTGAGCGGACTGCTCGGGCGCGCGGCGCTGACCTCGGTGCCCGCTCCGCTGCCGCAGCCTCGATCGACGAGGTGGCCAGCGGCCTGGGCGCGGATCGTCGGCACGCCGCCGGGCGTGGCGCGGGTGCGGGCCGGTCCGGCGTTCCTGTACCCGTTCGTGGCCGACACCGCCGCGGTGGCGAACGTTCCGGTCGGCGTGGCCGCCGATGATTCGCGCCTGCTGGTGCGGACCGTGATCGATCGGGCGCTGCTCGAGCGGAGTCTCGGCCCACGCTACCAGGCAGTCATCGAGATCACGCTGCGCGCGCCGATGAGTTCGGTGAAACTGGCACCGCTGGACTCACCGGACGCGATCGCCGGCCGATGGCTTCTCGGCTCGCCGTGGCAGAAGGTGATCGCCCCGAGCGGTGTGCGCGTCGCCGGCCCGGGGTGGGCGTTCACCGCGCACAGTCCCCTGCTGATCGCCTGGACGCTGACGCGCGACCCGACCGATCCATCGCTGACCAGGCTGCAGGCCCTGGCGGTCGTGAACGCCGTGCGCGGGGTGGTGGCCGGCGGTGCGCTGCAGCTGCCGATCCCGCAGATGTATCCCGGCGAACCCGTGGCACCGACCTTCGAGCTGGAGCTCGACCTTGTGCGGTGAATCGGGGGTCCGGTGAGCCTGATCGAGGGTGGCGCGTCGCGCTATCTGCCGTCGGGACTTTCCGTCGCGGCGATGCGGCGGGCGGTGCAGCAGTGCAAAGGGTGTCCACTATACCGCAGAGCAACACAGGCGGTGTTCGGCGAAGGGCGGCGCGGCGCGGCGATGATGCTGGTGGGTGAACAGCCGGGCAATGACGAGGACCGGCGCGGTCATCCCTTCGTCGGGCCGGCCGGCCGGGTGCTCGACGATGCACTGGCGCAGGCCGACATCGCCCGCACCGACACCTGGGTGACCAACGTGGTCAAGCATTTCAAGTGGGAAGCGCGCGGCGAACGCCGGTTGCACAAAAAGCCGGGCGCCGCCGAGATCGACGCCTGCCTCCCGTGGCTCGGCCGCGAGCTCGCGGCGGTGCGGCCGACCGTGGTGGTCTGCCTGGGCGCCACGGCGGCGCAGGCACTTCTGGGCCGCCGGTTCCGCGTGACGCGCGATCGCGGTCGGGACATTGCCACCGAGTTTGCGCCGCACACGGTGGCGACGCTGCATCCGTCGGCGATCCTCCGGCAGAAGACCGACGCCGACCGCCACCGGGCAATGCGCCATTTCGTCGCCGACCTCAGGGTCGCGGCAGGCCTGCTCCACGCGCGGTAAGCAGCTCGTCCGCCGCACGCCATCCCGAGGTGAGAGCGCCGTCCATGGTCGCATTGCGCCCTTCGGAACAGGTCGCTTCTCCAGCGAAGAAAAGGCTGCCGGCCACCGGTTCGGCCAACTGCCGCGGCGCATCGATCCCGCCGACGCGGATCCAACTGTAGGCGCCGCGCGAGAACGGGTCGCGCTGCCAGTCATGGTGGTACATCTGCCGCAGCCGCCGCATCACTTCGGGAAGCGGGACGTCCGTCAGCTTCGCCACGGCATCGATCGCCGCGGTCTCCAGCGCCTCCGGCCGCATGGCCGCGAAGCGTGCGGCGGCCGGCCCGCCAACCCAACCGGTGAGAAGCGGGGCGTCCACCGGGCTGGTCGTCCACCAGGTGGGAATCGCCAGCGCCGGATCATTGACGAAGAGGGCGCCCTCGAATGCTTCTGCGTCGCGCCAGAATGCCTCGCCAAACAGCAGCATCACCTTGGTGACGGCCCCCGTGGCAAGATGTTGGAGCGCGATGACCTTTTCGCCGAGTGTCGGGGCAAACCGGACGGCGCCGGCACCCGCGGCGCCGGGTTGCAGCGTGGCTACAGGGAGTGCGACGACCAGCGTCGCCGCGCGCAACGTCGACATCCGGCCGGCGCGCAGGGTGTCGACCTCGACCGAACCCGGCCGCCATCGCACATCGGTCGCCACCGTCCCGAGGGCGACCGCCGCCGACATTTCCACGTGCTGGCGGAGAACATTGACGGCCATGTCCGTGCCGTCGAGCGATCGAGCTGACGACATCGCGGCGGGCTGGTTCTCCTCCGTCTCGATGAACCATTGCAGGCTGAGCTGCGACGGATCGGCGGCGTGAAAGCCGCGGACGTAGGCGAGCAGATCGCGGCGGGCAACAGCGAGATCGTCTCCCGGGCAACAGGCGGCGATCGCGTCAGCCAGTGAGCGATCAGGCCCGTCGAGCTGCCGGATTCGGCGGCGCAATTCGGCGCCTTCGCCGGGTGCATCGTCGGAACCGTGGAAGACGCCGTTCTCGCGCCAGACGAACTTTCCCACGGCGTCGCGCACGCGGGCGCCCGTGCCGGCACAGAGACGATGCATGGGTCCGCCGCGATCAAGCCACTCCGGACCGAGTTCGATCGGATAGTCGATGGCCGGATCCCGCTCGGTCGCGACCCTTCCCCCGAGCCGGTCGCGCGCTTCGACCACGGTCACCTGCAGCCCGGCATCACACAGGCGTTGCGCCGCGGCGAGACCGGCGAGGCCGCCGCCCAGCACGATGGCATCTGTCATGTCCCGTACATCTTAGCACTCAAGGATGGCGACTGAGCAGCGCAAGGACGTCCGCGTCGAACGATGCCTGCACGGCGACCTGGTAGCCATCCGGAAACGCAGTCGATGCCACCTGGTGCACCGGCCAGTGGTCGGCACGCACCGACGCTTTGAGCAGCGTCGCCGGGCCTGGACGATAGCCGACGCCGATCTCAGCGTTCATCTGGATCGTCGCGCTCCCGATCCAGACGCCCGGCCCAACCGGCTGGATGAAGGCATACCGGTTGTGCTCGGCACGTGCCGCGACGAACCACCGCGGCGAAAGGGTGGCGCGGACCTCGAGGTACCAACCGAGACCTGCCACGGCGTCCTTGACACCCGGCACCTGATACCAGGACCACGCCGCCTCACCACGGCTATCGAAGCGGCCGCGGCTGAAGCGCACATCCATCGTGGCAACGGTCTGGTTGAACTGTTGCCATGCCGTGCCGGCGGGCAGTTGATCCGCGACGCCGTCACCGAGATACGAACCGTGGGTGACCGCGGCTCCGACGTGGAGTTCGGGACCGGCGGTAAGACCGAGCCCTACCGCCGGCCGCATCCGGAAGCCCGGCTCCGGCGTGTAGCGCTGGTTCACCGCCGGAAGCGACACCACCGATGCCATGTAATCGAAGGGCCCTGCCGCACCGCCGATCGAGGCGCCCAATGGATACTCGGCGGCGTAGGTGTCGGGCTCACCGATGAGGGGATTGGTTGTGGCAAATCGGCGCGGCGCGAACTCGCCGATCGGCAGCAGAATCCTGCCGGCTTCGATCCGGAGCGCGCGGTGCGGCCACCAGCGCATCGACAGGAGCTGCAACTCGGTCGTCGCGCTCGCGTGGTGCCCCGACTCGCCCTCGGTCTCGGAGATCGCCATCAACCGCAGGGTGGCCGCCGGGCGCCACACGGCGAACGCATAGAGATCGGCGTCCGCTCCGGGATCGCCGCCGTTCCGCGCCAGGAGACGCGATCCCGCGTCGGTCTGCCAGGCGTTGAGCGCGCCGAGCAGCTCGAGGTCGACCTGCTGCGCCCCGATTTGCGCGAATGGAACGATCGCCAGCCACGCCAGGAGAAATCGGTGCGCCGTCATGCGATCCCCGACACCACGCTGCTGTCCAGGAGTGCACGTACCGCGCGCGCCAGTGCATCGGGGGAGACCGGCTTCTGCAGAAAGACGGAGTGCGGAAGGACCACGCCCTGGCGCGCGATGGCGTCGGTCGAGTACCCCGACATGATCAGCACGCGGAGATCCGGACGCTCGCGCGTCAGCTGTTCGGCGAGTTGCCGTCCCGAAAGATTGGGCATCACCATGTCGGTCAGGAGCAGGTGGATCGGTCCTGCGTGGCGGGCCGCGGTCGCGAGCGCGTCGGCACCGTCGGCGGCGACCAGCACGCCATAGCCGTGCCGTTCGAGGGCGCGTTTCATCAGGGCGCGCAGCTCCGGCTCATCCTCGGCCACGAGGATCGTCTCTGCGCCGCGGGTCCGGGCCGGCATGTCGTCGGGTGTCGCATCGTCGACCGGGCTGGCGGCACGGGGGAAATAGCACCGGAAAATCGCTCCCGCCCCCGGTTCGCTGAACACGGTGATGTTGCCGCCTGACTGCCGGATGATTCCGTAGACCGTCGCGAGGCCGAGGCCGGTGCCTTGTCCGACCGGTTTGGTCGTGAAGAACGGCTCGAAGATCCGGGCCCGCGTGGCGGCATCCATGCCGATACCGGTGTCGGCAACCGACAGCATGACGACGTCGCCGGCCGGGAGCGGATGGTA